>ONGN01000010.1 GCA_900317385.1 uncultured Eubacteriales bacterium | reverse complement strand
GGAGCCCAGTTTCGCGCCGAGTACGCCGAGCGCAGGATGCCGAGCGGGGTCGACGCGATTTACGAATACCTCGCCTCCGGCGTTATAAAGGGCGTCGGCGCGAGGACGGCACAGCTCTTAGTTGCCGAATTCGGCGCATCTACGCTGAGAGTGATCGAGGATGAGCCGGAGAGGCTAACCGATGTAAGGGGCATAACGGAGAAAAAGGCGGCTGAGATCCACGAGCGCTTTTTAAGGGTCGTCGGCCTTCGCAGGCTGATGGACTTCTTCGCGGAATATTCCGTTCCGCCATTCGCGGCGGCGCGGCTCTACCGCGTCTTCGGCGAGGACGCGAGGGCTGAGGTGACGGCAAACCCGTACATACTCGCCGGAGAGACCTTCGGCCTCGACTTTTTCAGGGCGGACGAGTTCGCCCTGAAGCTCGGCTTCCGGGGCGACAGCCCCGAGCGCATCGAGGCCGCCGTCCGCTTCGAGCTGAGCCATAACCAGAAAAACGGCCACGTCTTCATACCGAGGGACAAGCTCGTGCCTGCCTCCGCCCAGCTTATAGGCGTGAGCGCGGACGCTGTCGAGACAGCGATCGACGACCTTGAGGACGGGGACTATATAATCGAGGAGACGGTAGCCGGCGTCCGCGCCTGCTATCTTGACGATATTTACAGGGACGAGACCTACGCGGCAAAGCGGATATCGGACCTTGCCTCCATGCACCCGCCGCTTCCCGCGAATATAGCTAAGCTCATCGAGAGAGCTGAGACCCGCTGCACGGTAAAATTCGCCGATATCCAGCGCGAGGCGATAATTAAGGCCGCCGAGAACGGCATTCTCGTTCTCACCGGAGGCCCGGGCACGGGAAAGACGACGACGGTGCGCGGCATATTGGAGCTCTTCGACGAGCTCGGACTCGATACCCTGCTGACAGCCCCGACGGGACGGGCGGCAAAGCGGCTCTCCGAGCTTACGGGAAGAGAAGCGCAGACCGTTCACAGGCTCCTCGGCGCAGGCGCGCCGGAGGCCGAGCTTGAGCGGGTGTTTCAAAAATGCGAATCGGACAGGCTCGACTGCGACGCCGTTATCTTAGACGAGACGAGCATGATGGATATCTCACTTATGGCGGCGCTTTTAGAGGCGATGCCGCCGAGGGCGAGGCTCGTTTTAGTCGGCGACGCAGACCAGCTCCCCTCCGTCGGCCCGGGCAACGTCTTTTCCGATATCATAAGATCCGGCGCCGTGGAGACGGTGCGGCTTTCTCAAATCTTCCGCCAGGCGGAGAAGAGCGACATAGTAAAATGCGCCCACCTTATAAACTCCGGCACCGTTCCCGAGATAAGGAACACGGGCGACGCCTTTATGCTGAAAAGGATAGGCGCTGAGAACGTGGCGGATACGGTCGTCGGCCTTATCGCCGAGCGGCTTCCCGCGAAAATGGGCATACCCGCCGGGGAGATACAGGTACTAAGCCCCTCCCGCAAGACGGGGGCGGGGACGGGGGAGCTTAACAGGCTCATTCAGGCCCGGCTCAATCCGCCGGCCGAGGGGAAGCGCGAGAGGGCGGTAAAGGACTTCATTTTCCGCGTCGGCGACCGCGTTATGCAGACGAGGAACAACTACGATATCATGTGGTACCGCGCCCTGGAAGGCGACCGCAGAGAGCCGGGAGCGGGAATATATAACGGCGACGTTGGGTATATTGAGGATATAGACGAGAAGAACGAGTACGCCCTCATAAGATTTGAGGACAGGATAACGCCCTACCCCTTCGACAGCCTGGGAGACCTCGAGCTTGCCTACGCTATGACGGTGCATAAGAGCCAGGGCTCGGAGTACAGGGCGGTCGTCCTCGCCATTCCCCAGGGCGTGCCGATGCTGAAGACGAGGGGAGTGCTCTACACCGCCGTTACGAGGGCGAGGGAGCTTCTCGTCGTGGTCGGAGCGGACGCTGATTTTGCCGAGATGGTGCATAACGACAGGAGGCAGAGGCGGTATTCCGGCCTTAGGGCAAGGCTCGCCGGGGAGACGGAAAACTAATGATACTCCGCGACTTTTTCTTCCCGCCGAAATGCGTATTCTGCGAAAGAATGCTTGAAAAGGGGCTCATCTGCCCGGAATGTGAGAGAACGCTGCCGTATAACCAAAAGCCCTTTAAGGGCGTTGAGTTTGCCGAGCTATGCACGGCTCCACTCAAATACGAGGGGCGAGTGCGCGAGAGCGTACTGAGATACAAGTTCGGAAAAAAGCAGAGCTATTCGGCGCAGTACGCCGCCATGATAGCCGAGGCTTTGAAGAGAGACCGGATGGAGAATTATGACGAGATTTGCTGGGTCCCGGTACACGCCCTCAGAAAGCTCAAAAGGGGCTACGACCAGGCGGAGCTTATCGCAAGGGAGCTTGCGGAAATCACAGGAAAGCCATGCAGAAGATACCTCGTCAAGACGAAAAATACAGGAAGACAGTCGCGGATAAAGGGAGCGGCGGCGCGAAGGGCGAACGTGACGGGCGCTTACAGGGCCGCGCACAAAGGAGAGCTTCGAGCTAAAAGACTGCTTTTGGTAGACGATATAATAACCACGGGGGCTACCGCCTCGGAATGCGCTAAAACGCTTCTCGCGGCGGGGGCGGACAGGGTGTATTGCGCCGCTGTCGCCACAGCGCACGGAAAACAGGAAGGATAGATTTTTATGATAACATCAAGGGACATCGGAATAGACCTCGGCACCGCCACCGTTATCCTCTGCGCGAGGGGCAAGGGCGTTATCGCCCGCGAGCCCAGCGTTGTGGCTATGGACAGGAGCACCGGCAGGATACTGAAGGTCGGAGTCCAGGCTGAGCGCATGCTCGGCAGGACGCCGGGAAATATAGCGGCGATACATCCGATATCCGGCGGAGTCATATCCGACTTCGAGATGACGGAGTATATGATAAAGGAGCTTATAAAGCGCGTCGTAAACTTCTCCCTCGTGAAGCCGAGAGTTCTCATAAGCGTGCCCTCCGGCATAACCGAGGTCGAGGAGAGAGCAGTGGTCGATGCGGCGATAAACGCCGGGGCGAGAAGGGTATATCTTATCGAGGAGGCTATGGCCGCCGCCGTCGGCGCCGGCGTCGATATATCAAAGGCGGAGGGCAACCTCGTTGTGGACGTAGGCGCCGGAACTACGGAGATAGCCGTTCTCAGCCTGAACGGGGTCGTGGAATGCACCTCGATAAGGTACGCGGGCGACGCATTCGACGAGGCGGTCATCAAGTATATCCGCAAGAAGCACAGCCTTTTGATCGGCAAAACGACGGCCGAGGAGCTTAAAATGAGCATAGGCTGCGTATTCCCGAAGACGGAGGAGGAGACGATGGAGGTCAAGGGCAGGAGCCTTCTGACCGGTCTTCCTATGACTGTCTCCCTCAGCTCGTCCGAGATGATCGAGGCGTTCGACGAGGTGTCCGGCAGGATAATCGAGGCCATCCACCACGTTTTGGAGGAGACGCCGCCCGAGCTCGTCGCCGATATAGCCGAGAACGGCATAGTCCTGACCGGCGGCGGAAGCCTTCTCTGGGGCTTCGACAGGCTCATTGAGAGCTCCACCAGCATAAAGACCCGCCTCGCGGACGACGCACAGCTCTGCGTGGCGCACGGGATAGTGAAAAACCTCTCGAGCCTCTCCGAGATGCAGGACGGACCCCTGAATCTCGCGAGAAGACGGGAAATGAGGAAGTGAGAACAGCCCTTCGCGCCTACACCTCATCCGTCACGGCTTCGCCGAGCCACCTTCCCCTCAAGGGGAAGGCAAAGGGCAAAAGGCTTCCACTTGAGGGGAAGCTGTCGCCGCAAGGCGACTGATGAGGTGTTCGCCGCGCAGCGGCTTAATACTTTGAAGAAAAAGCCAACAGGAGGATAAAACTATGGCAATACTTGTTCTTGGAGGAGCGGGCTATATCGGCTCACATACCGTTTACGAGCTTATCGGGGCGGGGCGCGACGTGGTAGTCGCCGATAACCTCGTCACCGGCTTCAGAAAGGCAGTTCACCCCAAGGCAAGGTTCTACGAGCTCGATATCCGCGACAGGAAGGCCCTCGACGCCCTTTTCGAGCGCGAGAATATCGAGGGCGTTATCCACTTTGCCGCGTCCTCCCAGGTGGGCGAGTCGATGAAGGACCCGCTCAAGTACTACGATAACAACCTCTGGGGCACGAACTGCCTTCTGGAGAGCATGGTCGCCCATAACGTAAAGAAGATAGTCTTCTCATCGACCGCCGCGACCTACGGGCTTCCGGAGAAGACCCCGATACTGGAGACGGACAGGACTTCTCCGATAAACCCCTACGGCGAGACGAAGCTCGCCATGGAGAAGATGATGCGCTGGACAGACCTCGCCTGCGGCCTTAAGTACGTGGCGCTCAGGTACTTCAACGCCTGCGGAGCCCATCCGGACGGGGTCATCGGCGAGGCGCACGACCCGGAGACGCATCTTATCCCGATAATCCTGCAGGTGCCGAACGGGCAGCGCGAGTTTATCGGCATCTTCGGCGGGGACTACAATACGAAGGACGGCACCTGCGTCCGTGACTACATACACGTTACCGATCTCGCCCAGGCGCATATCCTCGCCCTCGACTATCTCTTAGCGGGGGGCGAGTCGAATACCTTCAACCTCGGAAACGGGGTCGGCTTTACGAATAAAGAGGTCGTTGAGACCGCTCGAAGGGTCACGGGCCATCCGATACCCGAAAAGCTTCTCGACCGCCGCCCCGGCGACCCGGATATCCTCGTCGCAAGCTCGGAGAAGGCGAAGAGCGTCCTCGGCTGGAGCCCGAAATACGCCGACCTTGAGACGATAATATCTACGGCGTGGAACTGGCACAGGACGCATCCGCACGGCTACGCTGACTGAGGAGGGCGAAGAATGAACGCAGTCAAGGCGCTGGTGCAGTATGCGCTTAAAACCGGGCTCATCGAGGAGGGCGAGGAGATCTGGGCGGAAAACACCGTTCTGGACGCCCTCAAGGCCGACAGCTTCCCCGAGACCGAGGTATCTGAGGACGCGCCCCTCTCGGATATACTCGCCGCCCTTACGGAGTACGCCATACCCGGCGAGAGCGTCGTTTACAGGGACCTTTTCGATACGGAGATAATGGGAAGGCTTACGCCGAGACCCGGCCAGGTCAGGGCGAAATTCGCGGCTCTCAGAGCATGGAGCCCGAGGGAGGCGACGGACTGGTACTACCGCCTCTCCTGTGATACTAACTATATCCGCAGGGACAGGATAGCAAAGGACGTTCAGTGGAAGGCGCCGACGGAGTACGGCGACCTCGATATCACCATAAACCTCTCAAAGCCTGAAAAGGACCCCAAGGCAATAGCTGCCGCGAGGAATCTTCCCGCCTCTGCATACCCCCGCTGTATGCTCTGCGCCGAGAACGAGGGCTACGCGGGCAGGGTGAACCACCCCGCAAGGCAGAACCACAGGGTAGTTCCGATAACGATAAACGGGAGCGACTGGTTTTTGCAGTACAGCCCCTACGTCTATTATAACGAGCACTGCATCTGCTTTAATAAGATACACACGCCGATGAAGATCGACAGAGCCTGCTTTAAGAAGCTTTTGGACTTTGTTTCCCAGTTCCCGCATTACTTCGTCGGCTCGAACGCCGACCTGCCCATCGTCGGCGGCAGCATACTTGCCCACGACCATTTCCAGGGCGGGCGCTATACCTTCGCCATGGAAAAGGCACCGGTGGAGACGAAAATCAGCTTCCCCGGCTTTGAGGACGTCGACGCCGGGATCGTCAAATGGCCGATGAGCGTTATCCGCATCACCTCGCCCGAGCCGGAAAGGCTCGTGGAGCTCGCGGACAGGATACTTGCCGCCTGGAGAGGGTATACGGACGAGGCGGCTACGATATTCGCCGAGACGGAGGGTACGCCGCATAACACGATAACCCCGATAGCGAGGCGGAGAGGTGAGGATTTCGAGCTCGACCTCGTTTTGAGAAACAACCTCACGACGGAGGAGTACCCCCTCGGCCTCTACCACCCGCATCAGGAGCTCCACCACATAAAGAAGGAGAACATCGGCCTTATCGAGGTGATGGGGCTTGCCGTTCTGCCCTCGAGGCTGAAGGAGGAGCTCGCCGCCGTCGCAGAGACTCTCGCCTCCGGCGGAGACCTTCGCGCATCCGAGCTTACCGAAAAGCACGCCGACTGGGCGGAGAGCTTCAGGGATAAATATGATATCACGGCGGAGAATGCCCTCGATATAGTCAAGAGGGAGACGGGAAAGGTATTCGCCCGCGTTCTGGAGCACGCAGGCGTGTATAAGCGCGACGGGGCCGGAAAAGCGGCGTTCTTGAGATTTATCGAAAGCGTAAGGTGATTTTTGCAATGCTCGACCATATAGCTTCTCTAATACTGCTTCTTTTAGCTGCGGCTGGCCTCTTTCTGCAGTCCGGCATAACGGTCGGAAAGCCGAGAAAACATATGTTCGCCTTCTATACGAACGTATCGAACCTTGCCGTTTTGATATACGAGCTCATATTCTACTTCACCGGACTTGCGGGCTATTCGGGGCTCTATGCCTTCGTGAGAGCGCCCGTGCCGAGGTATATAATGGCCCTTGCCATACTCGTAACGAACATCATCTACCACTTTTTCATCGGCGTTTCCCTTCAATTCGCGAAGGGCGAGAGCGACCGGAAAACGAAAAAGAACTGGCTCAGGATGCTAACCGTAGACCCCATCCTCTGCG
The DNA here is from genome assembly GCA_900317385.1 of uncultured Eubacteriales bacterium. Taxonomy (GTDB): domain Bacteria; phylum Bacillota; class Clostridia; order Oscillospirales; family Oscillospiraceae; genus RUG626. The sequence continues at coordinate 17,448 of ONGN01000010.1, read as the reverse complement.
GCGGAAAGGAGAAGTATGAAGACGCGCGGACGTTCATAGGAAACCTCCTCGTCCACTACGTTGTCCCGCTTTTGTCCTTTGCCCGCTGGATAGCCTTTGCGCCGAAAGAGATCCCGTTCTACGCTACGCTCATATGGGTCTCGATCCCGATACTGTATTTCATCTTCTGCTACGTCCGGGCACAGCTCGGCACTCCGATAACGGAGAGCGGGAACAGATACCCCTACGACCTTCTCTCGCCGGACAAGCTTCCGCTATGGAAATACTTCCGGAATATGGTGCTGCTTACCGCGTTTTACTATCTTCTGGGACTTTTCCTCTATCTGATATTCTAAGGAGAACGCTTTTCAAATGAGAAAGTATATCGGCAAGCCCACGGAGTACGTGGCTCTTATTGTGGGCAATCTGATCTACGCGCTGGGTTTCAATCTCTTCCTCGCGCAGAACAATATAGCGGCGGGCGGCTTCGGCGGCCTCGGCCTCGTGGTGAACCATTTCGTGCCGCAGATAAGCGTCGGTACAGTGGTGCTCGTGCTGTCCATTCCGGCCTTTATCTGGTCCTTCTGCGTTCAGGGGGTGAAGTACACTCTCTCCGCTCTCTTTTCGACCCTCGCCTTTTCACTGTTTACCGACCTCTTCGCGTTCTTGCCGAACGTGACTGAGAACAAGCTCATGGCCGCCGCCTGCGGCGGCATTACATACGGGCTTGCCGCCGCCGTCCTCGTCAGGGGCAGAGTCTCCGGCTCCGGCAGCGACCTGCTCGGAAGGCTCCTCGTTACAAAGTTCCGTTCCATAAGCCTCGGCACCGTCGTTATCATAATCGACGTCGTCGTTATAGCCCTTTCCGTCGTCGCGTTCAAGGACCTCGAGGGCGCGATATACGCGGGCGCCTGCATCGTCCTCTGCGGCTACGTGACGGACGCTATGATAAACGGCTTCAACAGGGCCTATACCTTCGAGATAATCACCAATCAGGATCCGAATGTGATCGCGGACAAGATATGGGATAAGATCGACAGGGGCGTGACCCTCGTCCCCGTAAAGGGAATGTACAAGAACGAGGAGAGGAATATGCTGATGGTGGTCGTATCCCGCCGCCAGATCTACGATATGAAGGATATCATCCGCGAGTACGCGCCGGACGCCTTCGTGACCCTCTTTTCTACGAACGAGATCATGGGCGAGGGCTTTAACGGGGTGGACGTGACCGTGCCGATAAAAAAGCTCGAAGAGGCGGAAAACAAAAAGCCGGAAAAATAAAAAAGTATCAAAATTGTAACTTACCTTTTTTCATACAGTATGGTATTATTTATACTGAAAGAAGATGACTGACGGTTTTTTTGCGCGCTAAGCAGACGGCGCCTATAAGAACACGCCTCACAGCGGTCCTTTCCGGCGCTTTTTGCCCATTGTCGCTTGATGGGCGTCAGCCCATCTGTGCTTCGCGGGACAAAAATCCCGCGAAAAATACTCGTCAAAACCGTGTTCTTTTAGGTGCCGTCTGCTTACCGGGGTGATAAAAAATGTATAAGGTCGGCGATCTGGTAATTTATTCTGGCGAGGGCGTCTGTCGAGTGGAGGAGGTCGGGCTTCCGAAGCTTTCGGGCGTGTCCGGCGAGCGGCTGTATTATACGCTTCAGCCGCTTTACAGAACGGGCAGGATCTTTTCCCCCGTCGATTCGGGCGTTTTTATGCGCCCCGTTATCAGCCGCTCCGAGGCCGAGGAGCTTATCGAGCGAATCCCGGATACCGAGGCGGAAATCTGCGACAACAGGAATATCCGCTTCCTCTCCGAGCACTATCAGGAAAAAATGCAGCGGCACGACTGCACGGAGCTTGTCAAGGTGATAAAGTCCGTGTATCAGAAGCGCAAGCTCGCCATCGAAAAGGGAAAGAAGCTCGGCCAGATCGACGAGCGCTTTATGAAGCGTGCCGAGGATATGCTCTACGGTGAGCTCGCCGTCGCCCTCGATATACCGAAGAGCGAGGTCGTAAGCTATATAAGCGCAAAAATAGAAGGCGGGCAGACAGAGCCCGCGTGAAAAAGAAAGCTATTGCCCGGCGCGGTTTTTCGGAAAACCGCGCCGGATTTTTGCACCTAAAGCAAAAATATTCTTGATAATTCGGACCGAATAGCGCATAATAATAAAAGAGAGAGGGTGATGCGCGTGGAAAAGAGAATGGGGAAGATAACGGCAAGCAAGGCGGGAGGCACCGCGGCGCGGGGCTCGAAAACGTATAAGCTTTCTTTGCCCTCCGCCTGGGTCTCGGAGCTTGGCCTTTCAGGGGAGGACGGGCGCGTGGTGCTTTCGTTTGACGGGGAGTCGATCACGCTTCGCCCGCGCGAGAGCATGGAGCAATACCGCAAAGGGCGCCTTTCGCGGGGACACGGGCTAATGGAGATCCGCTACTATGACGGAAACGAGCTTTGCACGTTGATATACGCCGACAAAACGGAGAAGGATATCCGTGCGGAGAACTATACGGAGGATTTTGTCAAGACGGCGTTTGGGAGAAAAGAGCTTCCTACGTGGGCTGACCTCGGGGAATTTCTTGAGGAGCGCTGCGTTCCTCGGGACAGGGCCGGGCTGCGCGAATATCTCGAAGCGCTCGGCGTGGAGGAATACGACCCTCTCGCCGTGATACTGAAGACGAAGGGACGAATGGCGGAGGACGACCAATGGATGGAGGTGCGCGATATTAAATGACGGTACGGCTTGTGACGGACGCAAAGGTAGCTGAGACCTCGTCAAAGGGCAATCAGGAAAAATGGCAGGATGGCGGAATATGGTATAAGCTGGATCAGTTTGGCTACGAGGGCATGGCCGAGACGGTGATCTCCCGCCTCCTTGAGCGCAGCAGTATCGAAACGCAAACGCCGTTTCGCTTCGTCCGGTATAAAATGGAAAAGCTGAACGTCCACGGGCGCGACCGAACCGGCTGCTCAAGCGCAGACTTTTTGCGGCGGGGCGAGTCTATAATAACCCTCGCTCACCTGTACAAACGGGTCGAGCGACCGCTGAAAAAGACGCTGGAGCGGCTTTCAAGCGATAAGCGAAGGATAGAATTCCTTGCCCGGGAGACCGCAGAGCTCACCGGGCTTGAAGAGTTTCCGCAGTATCTTACGCTGCTTTTTGAAATAGACTCGGCATTTCTGAATGACGACAGGCACCTGAACAATATCGCCGTGCTGGAAAAGGACGGAAAATTCGACTATTGCCCGATCTTTGACAACGGCGCGGGGCTGTTATCCAACGTGCAGACAGCGCCGATGGATATAGAGCCCGCGGCGCTGATCCGATCGGCAAAAGCCCGCCCGTTCAACACGACCTTCAACCGCCAGGTAATAAATGCGCGCAGCCTGTTCGGTCCGCAGCTCCGTATCCCAAAACTTACGGAAGAAGACCTCTCCCGCGAGCTGGAAGAGCCGCTCGGCTTTTACGCAAGCCGCGACCGGGCGCTCATAAAGGAGCGCGTGATCCGAACGGTACTGACCCGGCAAAAAGCAATGCAGTAAAAATATTGCCCGGCGCGGTTTTTTGAAAACCACGCCGGGCGTGCTTTTATGCTATGATAATTATTTGAAGTATCTCTTGAGCATTCCCTCAAGGGCCTTGCCGTGCCGGGCCTCGTCGCGGGCCATCTCGTGGACGGTGTCGTGGATGGCGTCGAGGCCGTTCTTCTTCGCGCAGGCGGCGAGGTCGAACTTGCCCTTAACTGCGCCGTACTCGCAGTCGACGCGCCAGGCGAGATTCTTCTTCGTGGAGTCGGTCATATTGGGCTCGAGCTCGGTTCCGAGAAGCTCGGCAAATTTGGCGGCGTGCTCGGCCTCCTCGTACGCAGCCTTCTCCCAGTAGAGGCCTACCTCGGGATAGCCCTCACGGTGGGCGATGCGCGCCATGCAGAGGTACATACCGACCTCGGAGCACTCGCCGGTGAAGTTCGCCTTGAGCTGCTCGAGAATGTAAGCCTTATCCTCGTCGGAGACGTCGGGATTGTTCTTCACGGTCTTGTCATAGATGCCGTACTCATGGGTGGCGGCGAGCTTTATCTCGCCCTTTACCTCGGAGAAGCGGGAGCCGGGGACCTTGCATACGGGGCAGAACTCGGGGGGAGTGTCGCCCTCGTGGATATAGCCGCAGACGGGGCAGAGCCATTTTTTCATAGTTTATACCTCCATTTAATAATAAAATCCTTCATACCTTGATTATATCAAAAAATGGGATAAAGTAAAGAAAAATTTGGGTTATTGATAAATGCTGATTTTTATTATATTATAGTAGGCAGAGAAAGAACTCAGGGGTGTTTTGGGTGGATAAGCTGAAGAGACTTGGAATATACATACATATACCGTTCTGCGCGGGGAAATGCGCATACTGCGATTTCTATTCGCTGTCCGGCTGCGATAAGCTGATGCCGGATTATCACAGGGCGCTACTCAAGCATATCAAGGAGGCCGAGCCCCAGCTCGAGGGCTATATCATCGACTCTGTTTACTTCGGCGGCGGCACGCCGAGCTATTACGGGGCTGACAGGATAATCGAGATTTTCAATGCGCTCAAGAAATACGGCAGGGTTTTAGTCGACAGCGAGGTGACGATGGAGGCAAACCCGGACAGCGTGAGCTATCAGGGCCTCGTAAAGCTGCACAAGGCGGGGGTAAACCGCCTCTCCATCGGGGCTCAGTGCGCCGACGACGGGATTTTGAAGAGCATTGGACGGCTGCATAACTGGCGCCAGGTCGAGGACGCCGTTTTAAACGCGAGGAAGGCGGGCTTTGAGAACGTGAGCCTCGACCTTATCTACGGGCTCCCCTCGCAGACGAGGGAGGGCTGGTCGGACACTCTCAAGAAGGCGATAGCTCTCAAGCCCGAGCACTTCTCCTGCTACGGGCTCAAGATAGAGGAGGGGACCGCCCTCTATCCGTATAAGGACAGCCCGTTCATTCCTGACGACGATACGCAGGCGGATATGTACCTCTTCACCGTGGACACCCTCGAGCGGTACGGGTACAGGCAGTACGAGATATCGAACTTTGCGCGCAGGGGCTTTGCCTCCCGCCACAATCTCAAATACTGGCAGGATGAGGAGTATCTCGGCTTCGGCGCGGCGGCGCACTCTTTCATAAACTCCCGCCGCTTCAGCTTCGTGAGCGATATCGAAAAATACACGGCGGGGATAATGGAAAACAGCACCGTCGTCGACTCGGAGGAGGACATCTCCGACTTCGAGAGGGCTGGGGAGTATCTTATGCTCGGCCTTCGCACGACGAGGGGCATATCCGAGGAGGAGTATTATTCGATTTTCCCCTGCAAGTTCGATATGGCGCGGGAGCTGATGGAGAGCTACGTTAAAAACGGCTGGATGGTGAAAAGCGAGGGGCGCTGGAGCTTTACGCCGCAGGGCTTTCTTATCTCGAACACACTCATCGGCGATATCCTCGACGCGCAGACGAGGCAGAGAACGAGCATAGTCGCCCCGTGGAAGGAGAGCGAGGCGGGGGATTACCAGTTCACCTTCTTCAAAAATTTTACCGACGAGGTGAAACTTTTTAACGGAATTTAAAGTCATAATACCGTACCGATTAGCTGATTTTGACAATTTTCCGATTATTAACATTTTTGTTGTTGCTTTTTTGCGAAAAAGAGTTAAACTATTACGTACAATAAAATGACGAGGGGCAGTGTGCCCTTTTCTATAGAGGATGGATGTAAAAGTGGCAAAGGGAAAAAGAGCTAAAAAATCAAAGAACAGGGGCCTTGCGGCGGGACTCACTATAGGAGCCTCCGCCCTTATCATCGGCGGAGTTATATTCTTTACGATGGGCGGCTTCGGAGGCGGCGGCGCTGCCGTTCCAACTGACCCCGCGAATCCCGGCACGGTGACCGACGGGGAGAATAAGGGCAATACCGATACTAAGCCCGCAGACAGCGTGATTTATACCGACGACAAGGTCGTTACCGTTATCGTTGACGGAAACGAGAAGATAGTCGTTGACCCGGCAAAGGCCGGCATCAAATCCGACTCGGACGTTGAGAGACTTATTGATTCCGTCGCCCAGAGGGTCGACGTTCCCGCGGTCGACGATTCCTACCTCGTCGACGGCGATATCCTCACGCTTACGAAGGGAACAACAGGCTTCACCCTTGACAAGGCGGGCATTCTGAGCTATATCCGCTCCGCCTTCACCGGGAGCGAGACCGGGGATATCACAACGGACGAGTTCTCTATCGCGAAAAAGGGACTTACTCAGCCCGTCGCCCTCGACCTCGACGCGGTGTATGCCGCCGTGCATACCGAGAAGACGGACGCTTATTACGATAAAGAGCTGCAGGAGGTCATTCCAGCCGTCAGAGGCGTCACCTTCGACGTGGCTTACGCAAAAGAGCAGTTTGCTCCCGTCGCCGCAGGAGAATCCATAGATATCAGGCTCACGATAGACGAGCCCGAGGTCACCGACCTCGACTTCGAGGCAATAGCCTATCCCGACCTTCTCTCCTCCCGTATGACGAAGATGTCCACGGCGAAGGACGCGAGGGCGAACAATATCAAGCTTGCCGCCGCCGCGATAAACGGCACCGTAGTAAAGCCCGGCGAGGTATTCTCGTTCAACGGCGTCGTCGGACAGAGGACGACCGCGAAGGGCTACGGCGAGGCTCCCGCCTACATCTCCGGCGAGATAGTGGACACCGTCGGCGGAGGCATCTGCCAGGTGAGCTCCACCCTCTACTGGTGCACGCTGAAGGCCGAGCTCGAGGTCGTTATGCGCTATAACCACCGCTGGGCGGTAACCTATATCGAGAACGGCTTCGACGCCACCGTAAGCTGGCCGAACCTCGATTACCAGTTCAGAAACAACCAGGAGTACCCGATCCTCATCAAGGCCTGGGTCGACGGAAACGAGCTTAACGTAGAGTTCCACGGCACGAAGACGAATGACCACAAGGTCGTGCTCCAGCTCGAGCGTATCGGCAAAAACGAGTATTCCACCACCTACAAGGAGGACCCGACGCTGAAGCCCGGCGAGGAGAAGGTTGAATCCAAGGGCTCCGACGGCCCGATAGTCCAGACCTATATGTACGTTTACGACGGGAACGACAACCTTCTCTACAAGAAGGCCATCGCAAAGTCCAGCTACAAACCGCACGACCGCGTTATACTGAAAGGACCGGACGGCACCACGCCTGAGCCCGAACCTGAACCGGAACCTGAACCGGAACCCGAGCCTGAGCCTGAGCCCGAACCCGAGCCCGAACCCGAACCGGAGCCCGAACCCGAACCGGAGCCCGAACCCGAGCCGGAACCCGAACCGGAGCCCGAACCCGAGCCTGAGCCCGAACCGGAGCCTGAGCCCGAACCGGAGCCCGAGCCTGAGCCTGAACCGGAACCCGAGCCTGAGCCCGAGCCGGAACCCGAGCCCGAAGAATAACAGCCTGATTACAGGGCGCCGACCGCGCCCTGTTTTTTATAATACGAGGCGGAGGAAAGATATGGAGAGATACGCGGTATTCTTTGACCTCGACGGCACTCTTCTGACCACGGATAAGCGGGTCACGGAGAGGAACAGACGCGCTCTTGAGCTGGCTCATTCCAGGGGGGCGTATATCGTTCCGACCACGGGGCGGATCTACGACGGAATGCCCGACGCCGTGCGCGAGCTTCCGTTTATCGACTACGCCATAACGGTGAACGGCGCCGAGGTGTACGACGTTCGCGCCCGCAAAGCCCTCAGGAGAGAGGAGATAAGCGCGGCCCGCGCCCTTGAGATATTCGACATAATGGAAGAGTTCGACTGCATATACGACTGCTACGCGAAGGGCTGGGGATATATGCAGAGGGAGCATTACGAAAAGGCCGACGAGTACGTTATCGAGCAGCATATGCGGAAAATGGTCAAATCCGTAAGGACCCCGGTAGACGACATAAGGAGATACGTTGCCTCGCATTTTGAGTCGGTACAGAAGATGCAGATGTTCTTTCGCGAGCTTAAGGAGAACGAGAGAGCCTCTGAGCAGCTTAGAATAACGCTCAAGGATGAATGCATAACGAGCTCGATAAGGGGCAACCTCGAGATAAACTCGGCAAGGGCGAACAAGGGCGAGGGGATGAAATTCCTCTGCGAATATCTCGGAGTGCCGATCGAAAACTCCGTCGCCTTCGGGGACGGGTCAAACGATATGACTATGATAATGGCGGCAGGCACCGGCGTCGCAATGGGAAACGCGATAGACGAGGTCAAGCGGGCTGCCAAGCTGGTGACAGCAGAAAACGACGAGGACGGAGTCGCCCTCGCCCTTGAAAAACTATTCAGATAAGGAAGTGCGGAAATGAAAAGACTTATTGCACTGATAATTTGCGCCGGAATGCTGCTCCTCTGCGGCTGCGCGGAGAAGAATACTGAGGTGGAAAACCCGGTTGACGGAGAAGACACCGAACAGGCGGGGCCTCAGCCATCGACCGAGCCCTCGACCGAGCCCTCGACCGAGCCCGCCGACGGGGGAGAAAACACTGAGAAGACCTACGATTTCAGCAAGGGCATTACCGAGGACGGATACTTCGAGGGGATAAAGGCCCTCGACCACGTTACCCTTCCCGATTTTGAGACCCTTGAGATTCCGGAGGACTGCTTCACTCCGAACAGGGCAGAGGTGGAGTATCAGCTCTCCGTTTCCGTTTTCAGCCAGTACGGAACGCCGGACTATGAGAAGGTCATAGAGGACGGCGACACCGTCAACATCGACTACGTTGGCAGCGTGGACGGAGTGGAGTTTGCCGGGGGCAGCACGAACGGAGAGGGAACTGACGTCACGATCGGCGTTACGAACTATATCCCCGGCTTCCTTGACCAGCTTATCGGCCACAAGGCGGGCGAGAACTTCGATATCAACGTGACCTTTCCGGAGGATTACGGGAATACCGAGCTCGCGGGCGCTGCCGCTGTCTTCAACATAACCGTAAACTACGTTTCCGTACCGCCTACGGCTTTGACTGACGAGATGGCGGCGGACTTCGGCTTCGACTCCGCCGAGGGCCTTATGGAGGATCTTGAGAACTGGGTCGTTGAGCAGTACAGAAGCAGGTACTTCTCCGAGCTCGTCCTCGGCGCTGCGTATACCGACATTCCGGAGAGTGTGATTGAGCTTATGCGCGATTACGTCGTTATGGAGTATGAGATGAGCTACGGCTACGACCTCTCCGACAGCAGGGACGATTTCATCAGCTACTATGAGGCGAACGTCGCAACGATGGAGGATATGGCAAAGGAGGCAATCTTCGCCCTCGCCCTCTGCGAGCGCGAGGGGATCGTGCTCACCGACGCGGATATCGAGGAATACGAAATGACGCGCTTTACCGAGGATTACGGCGTGCCATTCGTTAAAAACCAGATCCTTATCTACAGGATAGCCCCGGAGCTTATTTTCAGCGAGCAGAACGCCCCCGAAGAGGCAAGCGAATAATAAACCTGAATAAACAACAAAAGGGCAAGCCATTGTGGCTTGCCCTTTAGGTTTATTCTCTTATTCCTTGTCGATGGGGAGACCGGCGGCTTCGCGCTCGCGGATGGCCTCCTTGCGGGAGATGTTCCAGCGGCCTCTGTCGTCGATGCCGATGAACTTGACCCAGGTCCAGTCGCCGACCTTGAGAGCGTCCTCAACGTTCTCGGTGCGCTTGAACTCGAGATCCTTGATGTGGCACATGGCATCCTTGCCCGGAACGAGCTCAACGAAGGCGCCGATCGGGATGGTGCGGACGCACTGGCCGAAGTAGAGCTTGCCGACCTCGGGCACGAAGCAGATATCGTCGATGACCTTCTTCGCGGCGCGGCAGGCCTCGATATCCTGATGGGTTATGAATACGCTGCCGTCGTCCTCAATGTCGATCTTGCAGCCGGTGTCGGCACAGATCTTCTGGATGACCTTTCCGCCGGAGCCGATGACCTCGCGGATCTTATCCGGGTCGATGTGCATGCTGATCATCTTGGGCGCGCTCTTCGCGAGCTCGTGGCGCGGCTCGGGGATGGTGACGAGCATGATCTCGTCGAGGATCTGGAATCTTGCCTCGCGGGTGATCTCGAAGGCGTTCTTGATGATGTCGTAGGTCAGTCCGTCGTTCTTGAGGTCCATCTGAATGGCGGTGATGCCCTTCTTCGTTCCGGCGACCTTGAAGTCCATCTCGCCGTGGAAGTCCTCAACGCCCTGGATGTCGATGAAGGTGGTCCAGCTTCCGTCGTCGTCGTGGATAAGTCCGCAGGAGATGCCGGCTACGGGCGCCTTGATGGGCACGCCCGCGTCCATAAGGGCGAGGGTGGAGCCGCAGATGGAGCCCTGGGAGGTGGAGCCGTTGGAGGAGAGGACCTCGGAGACTACGCGGATAGCGTAGGGGAAATCCTCCTCGGAGGGGATAACGGGCTCGAGGGCCTTCTCAGCAAGGGCGCCGTGGCCTATCTCGCGGCGGGAGGTGGAGCGGGTCGGCCTCGCCTCGCCTACGGAGTAGGAGGGGAAGTTGTAGTGGTGGATATATCTCTTGGACTCCTCCTCAAAGATGGTGTCCAGCTTCTGGGAGGCGGAGAGCATCGAGAGGGTGCAGATCGAGAGCACCTGGGTCTGGCCGCGGGTGAAGAGGCCGGAGCCGTGGACTCTCGGCAGAACGCCAACCTCGGCGGAGAGGGGACGAATCTCGTTCATAGCGCGTCCGTCAACTCGCTTGCCCTGTAAAAGCCACTCCTTAACGACCTTCTTCTGAATCTTATAGGTGATCTCCTCGAGCATTCCGGTGATCTCGGGGTATTCCTCGCCGAACTCGGCGAGCATCTTCTCAACGATGGCGTTATAGCGCTCCTCGCGGACGTTCTTGTCGTCGGTATCCATAGCGTAGCGGACGTCGTCAAGGTGAGCCTCGACGATCTTGTCGAAGAGCTCCTGATTCCAGCTCGCGTGCTCATACTGGAACTTGGGCTTGCCGATCTCCTCGACCATCTTGTCGATAAGGGCGATGACGGGCTTGATAGCCTCGTGGGCGGCGACTATTCCGCCGAACATAACGTCCTCGGGGATCTCGTTTCCGCCGGCCTCGATCATAACGATCTTGTCGCGGGTGGCGGCGATGGTGCAGTACATCTCGCTGGTCTCTTTTTCCTCGCTCGTCGGGTTGATGAGATACTTGCCGTCCTTGAGCCCGAGGCCGACGCCTGCGATGGGTCCGTTGAACGGAACGTCGGAGATGGAGACGGCGGCGGAGGCGCCGATCATAGCGGCGATCTCGGGGCTGCAGTCGTAATCAACGCTCATAACGGTGCAGGTGATGACAACGTCGTTTCTGAGGTCGGAGGGGAAGAGGGGGCGCATCGGCCTGTCGATCATACGGGAGGCGAGGATACCGCGCTCGGAGGGCTTGCCCTCGCGCCTGTTGAAGCCGCCGGGAATGCGGCCGACGGAGTAGAGCTTCTCCTCAAACTCAACGGAGAGGGGGAAGTAGTCGATGCCGTCCTTCGGCCTTGCGGAGGCGCAGACGGTGACGAGAACGGTGGTCTCACCGTAAGTCACCATGACGGCGGCGTTAGTGAGCTCGGCGTACTTGCCTACCTCAAGCTTGAGGGGACGGCCCGCGAGCTCCATCTCGTACTTTCTGTAATTCGGAAATTCTCTGTGCTTGATTATCATTCGTTTTTCTCCTTTTCCGGAGCCTCACCGTTTAGCACTTGAAAAGGCGTCCGCCGAGCGGGCGTTTTTTCAAATACTAAACCTGGATAAGCTCCCAATGTTTTCTTTGATATTGCAAAAATCGGGTACTCCCGGCTGAAGCGGAAGTACCCTCAGTTTGTACTTACTTTCTGATGCCGAGCTTGGCGATTATCGCGCGGTAACGCTCGATATCCTTGCGCATAAGGTAATCGAGAAGTGCGCGGCGCTTACCGATCATCTTGTACATTCCGAGACGGCTGTGGTTGTCCTTCTTGTGTACCTTAAGGTGCTCGGTGAGCTGGCCGATGCGCTCGGTGAGGATGGCGATCTGGACCTCGGGGGATCCGGTATCGTTCTCAGCGCGCTTATTCGCCTCGATAACGGCGGTCTTCTGCTCTTTCGTGATCATGGTGCATTTCTCCTTTCATAATTTATAGTCACGCGAAACCAAGAAACGGGCGGAAAGGAACTTCTCCCGAAACCGGGTAAGGCGGCATACTGGGGTATTTTATCATAAACCCCAAGTATTGTAAAGCTTTTTTTAATGAAACGGGGCAAAAATTATTCTTCAACCTCGGTAAAATCTACCTTTCCGGCGCCGCAGATGGGGCATTCCCAATCGCCGGGCAGATCCTCAAACTCGGTGTCGGGTCCGATGCCGTTATCCGGATCGCCGATCTCGGGATCGTAGATATAGCCGCAGAGCTCGCAGATATACTTCTTCATATTCTTTCCCTCCTTTTCGTTATTTATTCCTTAAATATATCATTAGAGCCGCCATGTCGGCGGGTGAGACGCCTGATATGCGCGAAGCCTGCCCAAGCGAGCGGGGCGCGATAGCCGAGAGCTTCTCCCTCGCCTCGAGCCTTAGCCCGGGGATATTTGCGTAGTCCGTCCCCTCCGGTATGAGCTTCTCCTCAAGCCGGCGGAACTCCTTTATCTGATTGAGCTGCTTTTCAATGTAGCCGGAGTATTTGAGCTCGATCTCGACCTCCTCGCGCACCGCCTTATTAAGCTCTGGCCTTGCGGGGTCGAAGGGCTCTATATCCCCGTAGCTGAGCTGAGGCCGCCTTACGAGGGAGGCGAGCGATACCCCGCCCGCCGCGGACGGCATACCCCGCTCCGCTAAAAAGGCGTCGAGAGAGGCTGAGGGTGACAGATGCGTATTCTCAAGCCGCTTTATCTCGGCGTTTACGAGCCTGTATTTTTCCACTACGCGCCCGTATCTCTCCTCGCTTATGAGGCCGAGCTCGCGCCCGAGGCCGGAGAGCCTGATATCGGCGTTATCCTGCCTGAGGTAGAGGCGGTACTCCGAGCGGGAGGTCATCATTCTATAGGGCTCGTTCGTGCCCCGCGTCACGAGGTCGTCGATAAGAGTGCCGATATACGAGGTCGAGCGGTCGAGGACGAACGGCTCGCGCCCGAGAATTTTGAGGGCTGCGTTCACCCCGGCGATAAAGCCCTGTACTGCGGCCTCCTCATAGCCGGAGGAGCCGTTGAACTGACCGGCTCCGTATAGCCCCGATACCTTCTTCGTCTCAAGCGTGGGCAGAAGCTCCGTAGGGTCAACGCACTCGTACTCGATCGCGTAGGCAAATCTCTGCACCTCGGCCTTTTCAAGCCCGGCGATGGAGTGGATGACCTCAAGCTGCACGTCCTCCGGAAGGGAGGAGGAGAGCCCCTGGATATACAGCTCCTCGGTGTCGAGCCCCATCGGCTCGATGAACAGCTGGTGGCGGGGCTTGTCGGGAAAGGTGACGATTTTCGTTTCTATGGAGGGGCAATAGCGCGGCCCCGTAGAGCTTATCACCCCGTTGAAAAGGGGGGAGCGGTCGAGGTTTCGCCTTATTATCTCGTGAGTTTTCTCGTTTGTGTACGTCAGATAGCACATCGCGCGGTTTTCCGGCGGAATCTCCGTCTCCATTGAGAAGGGCTCCGGCTCCTCGTCGCCCGGCTGGGGCTCCATGCGCGAAAAATCGACGGAGCGGGCGTTTATCCTCGGCGGTGTGCCCGTTTTGAAGCGGCGAAGGCTGAGGCCGAGAGCGCGGAGCTTCGGCGTAAGCGCCGTGGCGGCGTGCATACCGTCCGGCCCGGAGCTTTGCACTACGTCGCCCGTTATCGTCCGCCCGTCGAGGTACGTTCCCGTGCAAATAACGGCGGCCTTCGCCCCGTATACGGCGCCGGAGGCAGTCACAACCCCGGTGACGCGCCCGTCCTCGCATATTATATCGCTGATCTCGGCCTGAATAAGGCGGAGACCCGGCTGCCTTTCGAGGGCGGCCTTCATAATCCGGCGGTACTCGTACCTGTCCGCCTGCGCTCTGAGCGAGTGGACGGCAGGGCCCTTGCCCCTGTTCAGCATCCTGTACTGTATGGCGGCTCTGTCCGCCGCCTTTCCCATCTCGCCGCCGAGACAATCGAGCTCGCGCACGAGGTGGCCCTTCGCCGTTCCGCCTATCGCGGGGTTGCAGGGCATATTGCCCACGGCGTCTAAATTTATGGTAAAGCATATCACGCGTGCGCCGAGCCTTGCGGCGGCCAGAGCGGCCTCGATCCCGGCGTGGCCCGCGCCGATAACGGCGACGTCGCAGTCGCCACCGTGGTATTCCGTATGCCCTACCTCCTTTCATTTAAAATGATTGTAGTAGTACGGAAAGCAAATTGCAATATGGCACAATGCCGAAAAAAAGAAACGCGATTTTTTATCTGCGTTTCGAGAAAAACGGAGTATATCAGAGAAAACAAGAGAAAACAAGAGATTTAAAAATACAACTTCAATTATCGCAAAATTTGTGTTGACAAGAAAAGCGCTCTGTGATATAAAAATAAGGCACTAAAAAAGCGAAAAACATTTAATTTATATTTGGAGGAACCAAAATGTCCACTACTCTTGCGAAGAAGGAGACCGTCTCCCGCAAGTGGTACGTCATCGACGCCGCCGGCAAGCCCCTGGGCCGCACCGCCGTCAAGGCCGCCACTCTCCTGCGCGGAAAGCACAAGGTCGATTACACACCCAACGTTGACTGCGGCGATTTCGTCATCGTCATTAACGCGAAGGAAGCCATCCTCACCGGCAACAAGCTGACGGAGAAGTATTACCGTCATCACTCCGGCTGGATCGGCGGACTCAAGGAAGTTCAGTATAAGAAGCTCATGAACGAGCGCCCCGAGCTTGCGATGCAGCTCGCCATCAAGGGCATGCTCGCGAAGAACAGCCTCGGCCGCGATCAGCTCACCCGCCTTCGCGTTTACGCCGGCGCTGAGCATAAGCACGAGGCCCAGAAGCCCGAAGCTTGGACTGAGGAATAAGGAGGCAGGATATAATGTATACTTCTAAGAAGCCCTATATGTACGGCACCGGAAGAAGAAAGTCTTCCGTCGCGAGAGTCCACCTCTTCCCCGCCGGCTCCGGCAAGATCACCATCAACGGCCGTGATCTCGACGATTATTTCGGACTCGACACCCTTAAGTTCATCGTCCGTCAGCCCCTCGAGGCCGTAGGCCTCGGCGGCAAGGTCGATATCGACGCCACCGTCGCCGGCGGCGGAGTCACCGGTCAGGCCGGCGCCATCCGTCACGGCATAGCCCGCGCCCTCCTCGAGGTAGACGAGGCCTATCGTCCCGCTCTCAAGGCCGCCGGCTTCCTTACCCGCGACCCCAGAATGAAGGAGCGCAAGAAGTACGGCCTCAAGGCAGCCCGTCGCGCCCCCCAGTTCTCCAAGAGATAATCGGATATTGCAAAGCTTTCAAGGCTCCCCGCTGTGGGGAGCCTTGTTTCTTTCGGCGGTTTCAGTTGCCGGGCGTTCGCTTTCGTGGTAGAATGAGGATAGCAAATAGGGAACTTTTTTGCATTGCATTGAATAAAATGTTCCCTATACCCCACTGACTCTCGAAAGGACGATGAAAATGGACGCATATACTTATATAACCCTTCGTGACAGGCCGGAGCTTATGGACGCCGCCGCGCTTTGGTTTCACGAAAAATGGGGCGTTCCTACGGAGGCTTATCTTGAGTGTATGGAGGCTTACCTTGCGGGGAAAACTGAGTACGGCTGGTATCTCTGCCTCGACGGGGAGAGGATCGTCGCCGGAATGGGCGTTATCGAAAACGATTTCCACGAGCGGAAGGATCTCACGCCGAACGTCTGCGCCGTTTATACGGAGGAGGAGTACCGCGGCAGGGGGATAGCGGGAAGGCTTTTGAATAACGTCGTTTCCGATCTGAGAGCGAAGGGCGTTTCGCCCGTCTACCTCGTTACCGACCACACGGGCTTTTACGAGAGATACGGCTGGGAGTTTCTGTGCATGGTGCAGGGCTCGGACCCCGAGCCGACGAGGATGTACGTCCATTATTGACCCGTGAGCGTAATATTATTTTCGCCTTTTCTTGACAATTACAGCCGTTTGGGATAACATATTATAGGAATAAAATGCTGTAGGAGGCTCGGTCAACGTGCCGGATGAAAAGAGAGAGAGCCAGTTCGCGGAGGAGAAGCTCACCGCGCGTATGGCGCGTATTATAAAGCGCGACTGGAAGACGATACCGAACTGCATGAGCTATTTCCGCATAGTTCTCATACCCGTATTCGTTATACTGTACGTTAACGGGTGGTACAGGTCGGCAGCCGTAGTTATCGTTATAAGCTGGTTTTCCGACGTGGCGGACGGCTTCGTCGCCCGAAAATTCAATATGATATCCCAGCTCGGCAAGGTGCTCGACCCCGTTGCCGACAAAATGACGCAGGTAGCTATCTTCATTTGCCTCGGGCTGAGGTACCATCTCGCCTTCGTCCTCGTCGCCGTTATCGCCGCGAAGGAGCTTACGATGCTCGTTCTCGGCATGGTGGTGTTCAAGGAGGGCGACAGGGTGGACAGCGCGAAGTGGTACGGAAAGCTCGCCACCGGCGCGATAGCGCTAACGGCGATAGTCCTCGTTGCCGCGCCCTTCTTCATCGAGGGGGGCATACCCGTCGAGACCGCAAAATGGCCCATCCTCGGCTGCATAGTTTTGGCGAGCTTCTCATATCTTATGTACGTTATCAGATACGTCGGTATAATCAAGGAACTGAAAGGCAGGTAATAATATGGCTGCGTATATACTCAGTTTCGCCCTTGGGATATTCTTCTCCGTTCTCGAGGTGATCCGCCTCGGCTGGGACTGGAAGCTCATCATATTCATCCCGCTCACATTTCTTGCCTGCATCGTGGGAGTATTTCTGATCTTCCTTCTCGTTATCTGGCTTATCTCGCTCACGATCGACTTAGACAAGAAATACGCCGCGCCGACGAAGTTTTATATGGACCTCATAAACTTCACGTTCAGCTACGTGCTGCTGCTTATCGGCGTAAAGGTCCGCATCGTCGGGGAGGAGAAGCTTCCGAAGGAGGGGCGCTTCCTCGTGGTCTCTAACCACGTCGCCGCCTTCGATCCTCTCATCGTGATACTCGGGCTCAAAAAGACCTGGGTGAGCTACGTTTCAAAGCCGGAGAACTTCAAGATACCCATCGTCGGAAGGTATATGCACCGCTGCCTCCACCTGCCGATCGACCGCGATAACCCGCGCAACGCCCTCGTAACGATAAACGAGGCTGCGGATCAGATAGCGCGGGGCGCCGTCAGCATGGGAATATTCCCCGAGGGCACAAGGTCGAAGACCGGAGAGCTCGGCGAATTCAAAAACGGAGCCTTCAAGATAGCGCAGAAAGCGAAATGCCCCATCGTGGTCGCCGCGATCAAAGGTATGGACAGGGCAAAGCACAGGCTCTT
>ONGN01000059.1 GCA_900317385.1 uncultured Eubacteriales bacterium | reverse complement strand
TTCAGTACAGAACGTATTTGTACACCGAGCCGAAGGGATATGTGTATACGCAGTACTTGAATGAGGCGAAGGGGCAGATTGATGACAGCACCGAGGAATACATATTACGCGCGCGGTATGAGCTTGAGTTACGCCCCGAGCTTGCTGAGGCGGGAGGCTTTTCCGATGCGCTCCAAGGCCTCGAGAGAGAAATAGCGGCCCGAAAAACAGCCGGTGAAGCAGGAGGCTTCGATCCGTGGCTCCTCGATCAAACGGACATAAACAGCATTATTGGAGAAAAAGCCTATCCGCTCCACAGATATAACGCTTTGATCGCTCTCGGAATGCTTATTCTTTCATTATCTCCGGTTTTTACGTTTGAAAAACGGAGTGGGACGGAAAAGCTCCTTTTATCTCTTCCGCGTGGGAGGAAAAGACTGTTTTTCAGGAAATACGCTGTCGTGCTTTTGGAATGCGTTTTTCTTTGGGTTGTCATTTACGCAAGGCAATGGCGTAACACAGTCGAGTTTATCGGGCCTGAGCTCTTAGCGGCGCCGGCGCGGAACGCTGACTCTCTCTCTGCCGTTTCACCGCAAGTAACGCTCGGCGGGTTTCTGCTAATTACATATTTCCTAAGGCTTGCAACCATGATCATATCGTCTCATATCGTGATATGGATAAGTCTCCGGTTCCGCGATTGGGAAAAAGCAGCGCTTGTAAGCGCCGCTGTGCTGCTTATTCCTGCCCTTCTCTATTACCTCGGTCAGAGCTGGGCAGGAGTCATTTCGGTTCTTCCATATCTCTCTGCCGTGGACTTGGTTTCAAATTGGCGACCGGAGGAGTCCTTTGGGCTTGCCGCTTGGCTTGTGATGGCCTCAGCCTCTGTTATTTCTTCCGCAAAAAAGTGGGCGGCCCCGAGGGGATAAACGCCACTAAAACAGCGAAATAAGGTCGACCCGGCGGATTACTTCTGCTAAGTAAAAGCGGCGCAGACAGACCCGAAAACGGGTTTATCTGCGCCGCATTATTATCTTACTCCCACGTTTCCCATACCTCGGGGCAGTAGCCCACCGTGGCCTGGCGGCCGTTTCTGACAATCGGGGCTTTTATCAGGGACTGATCCTCCAAAAGCTTTTCGATTTTAGCCTCTTCGTAGGCGAGGTATTTTATCATCTCGGCGCCCTTTGCGCCCTCGTCTATAAGGGCGGCAAGCCCGACGGCGCGGCGGACGGAGTCGAATTCGCCGCGGCTCATTCCGTATTTGATGAGATCGACGGATTGGAACTTTATCCTCCGCTCCTTGAACCAGCGCTCAGCCTTCTTGGTGTCGAAGCTCTTGGACTTCCCGAATATCTGTATATTCATCGGCTCGCCCCCCGATCAGATGTCCATTATAACGGGAAGCACCATCGGGCTACGCCTCGTCTTCTTATAAAGATAATCTGATATGCGGCCCTTTATCGTGCTCTTCATCGCGGACCAATCGCGGGTGCGGCGGTCGGCGTAGTCCCACACGACCTCCGAGACGAGAAGCTTCAGGTCGTTTATGATCTCCTCGTTCTCCTTGACGTATACGAAGCCGCGGGTGATTATATCCGGACCGGAGACGAGGGAGCCGTCCTCACTCGAGAGGCTGACGACGGCGACCACCATTCCGTCCTGCGCCAGATGCTTCCTGTCGCGCAGAACGACGCTTCCGACGTCGCCGACGCCGGTTCCGTCGACGAATATCTTGCCGGAGGGGACGGTGCCGGTGAGCTTAATGCTTCTGCCGGACATCTCCACCACCTTGCCGAGGTCGGTTATGACCACGTTCTTCGGGGCGACGCCCATCGTCTTTGCAAGCTCAGCGTGGAGCTTCATATGGCGGTACTCGCCGTGGACGGGGATGAAGAACTTCGGCTTAATCAGGGCGAGCATTAGCTTCAGCTCCTCGCGGCAGGCGTGGCCGGAGGCGTGGAGCTGGTAGCCGCGCTCGTAGACCACGGAGGCGCCCTTGCGGAAAAGCTCGTCGATAACGCGGCTTATCGAATTCTCGTTCCCCGGTATCGCCGAGGCGGAGATTATTATCTTGTCGCCCGCAGTTATCTCAACGTGCCTGTGCTCGCCGAACGCCATCTTGTGCAGGGCGGACATCGTCTCGCCCTGGCTCCCGGTGGTGATTATCACCGTCTTCTCCTTCGGAAGACCCTTGATCTGGTTTATGTCAACCAAAACGCCCTGAGGCACGTCCATATATCCGAGCTCGGTGCTGACCCGGAGGACGTTCTCCATGCTGCGCCCGGTAACAGCGACCTTGCGCCCGTACTTTTTGGCGCAGTTTATCACCTGCTGCAGCCTGTGCACGTTCGAGGCGAAGGTGGTGACTATGATGCGCTGGGAGCAGTCCTTGAACTGGTTTTCAAAATTCGCGGCTACGACGCTCTCGGAGAGGGAGTAGCCCGGGTTCTCGACGTTGGTGGAGTCGGAGACGAGGGCGAGAACGCCGCGCTTGCCGAGCTCGCCGAAGCGGGCAAGGTCGATCATACCGCCGTCGATCGGCGTGGTGTCGATCTTATAGTCGCCTGTGTGGATGACGGTGCCGACCGGAGTGCGGATGGCAAGGGCGACAGAGTCGGGTATGGAGTGGTTGACGTGGATGAACTCGACCTTGAAATTAGAGCCGATCTTTACGGTTTCGCCCGCCTTGACCACGTTTACCTTGACCTTTTTCGCGTTGCCGCGCTCGGTCAGCTTGATATTGACGAGGGCGGCGGTCAGCGCAGTGCAGTAAACGGGAACGGTGGTGAGCTCGTCCATCACGAAGGGCATAGCCCCGATGTGATCCTCGTGACCGTGGGTGAGGATGATGGCCTTGAGCCTGTCCCTGTTCTTCGTAAGATAGGTTATATCGGGAATAACGGAGTCGATGCCGTACATATCGTCGTCGGGAAAGCCGATCCCGCAGTCGACGACTATCATCTCGTCACCGTACTCGTAGACGTACATATTTTTGCCGATCTCGTTAAGTCCGCCGAGAGCGGCGAATTTTAATTTTTCTGCCAATTTTAAATATTTTCCTTTCTTTTTGAATTTTTAGGCCGGAAATGGGCGCGGTATAAGCAGACGGCAGCTATAAGAACACGGTTTTGACGGGCATTTTTCCGCCAAGTCCGCGTCAGCTGCCTTGATAATACAAACAAGTATTGTCTGCGGCGCCTTCCTTGCCTTGACGAAAAACTGCTCCGTCAAAACTGCAAGGCACCTCGCAGCGAGTAATTTTCGCGGGATTTTTGTTCCGCGAAGCGCAGATGGGCTGACGCCCATCAAGCGACAAGGGGCAAAAAGCGCCGAAAAGAACCGCTGTGAGGCGTGTCCTTATAGGTGCCGTCTGCTTAAGCCCGGTATCTCTCGTTAAAAGCCCCGTCACGCCTTAACTTTGAGCCCGCCGAACCGAATACGCCTATGTAAGCCTTTTTTCTTATATAAACCGCCTGAGCGGCAATAGACTAAGTTATTGAAATAATAGCATAATAAACCGGGCTTGTCAAATATAAGCCTTCGACATAAAAAGCGCCGCTTCGGCGCAAAAAAATGCCCCCGGTAAAAACCGGAGGCATAAAAATCGGATAATTTACTGAGCGATCTCCTCGTAAACGGAGACCTTCTTGCGATCCTTTCCAAGATGCTCAAAGCGGACGGTACCGTCAGCAAGAGCGAAAAGGGTATCGTCCTTGCCCTTGCCTACGTTGGTACCCGGATGGATCTTGGTACCGCGCTGGCGGACGAGGATGTTTCCGGCAAGAACGAACTGACCGTCAGCCCTCTTAACGCCAAGGCGTTTGGACTCGGAATCGCGGCCGTTCTTGGTGGAGCCCATTCCCTTTTTATGTGCCATGTTTTTACACCTCCATACGTTCGTGTAATTTCAGATTACAATGCCTCAGGCATTGACGGAGTCGATAGTGAGCTTGGTGTAGGGCTGTCTGTGGCCCTGCTTGCGGCGATAGTTCTTCTTCGGATGCATCTTGTAAACGATGATCTTCTTGGACTTGCCGGTCTTGACTACGGTGGCGGTAACGGTGGCGCCGTCGACTACGGGCTTTCCGATAACGGCGGAGCCGTCGTCGTTGACCACTGCGAGGACCTTGTCAAAGGTCACCTTCGCGCCGTCCTCCTCGCCGAGCTTCTCAACGAAGAGAGTGTCGCCGGGCTGAACGCGGTACTGCTTGCCGCAGGCCTCGATGATTGCTGTCATTTCTTTTTCACCTCTTAATCTTAGTAGAGACTCGCTCTTGCAGGTGGTCAAAGACACTTGGACCCGCTCAATGCGGCCTTGATAGTTTAGCATGCGATATTGCGAAAGTCAAGCTTTTTTCTGGGTTTTCCGCAAAAAATCCTCCCCGAAAGCCGGGGAGGAACTGCTTTATCTGTTTCCGCCGCGTCCGCCGCCGGGGCCTCCGCCGAAGCCGCTCTGGCCGCCGGGGCCGCCGCCCATGCCGCCGAAGCCGCCCATGGAGAAGCCGGAGTAGGTTCCCGCCTCGGCAGTCGCCGCCGCCGTGCCGTTAACGTAGAGCGTGTAGGTCGCGCCCTCGGTAAGGCCGGAGAAGGCGTAGATAACGGAGTTTGCAGTCTTGACGGCGCCGGAGGATATGACCTCGTTTCCGCTTGCATCCTTGATAACGAGGGTATCGCCTGCGGAGAGATTCACGGTGAAGCTGAGGACGGTCCCGTCCGGAGCCTGAGCCATACCGCTCATACCGATCGCGAGGACTTCGCCGCCCGTGAGGGTCGCGGTGCCGTCGTAATCGAATGCCGCGTTTCCGTTGTCGGTGGCGCCGTATACCACGGTGGAGCCGCCGCTTATCGTTATGCTGCCGTTAGAGTCGATGCCGTCGCCGGAGGAATTGACGTACCACGTGCCGCCGGTAATAACGATGGAGCTTGAGGAGCTCTGCCCCTCGCCGAAGCCGGAGGAGGCGGTGCCGCCGGAGGCGTTGAGCCCGTCGTCGTCGGCGACTATCGCGCCGTAGCCCGAGCGGAGGCTTATCGTTACGGCCTCGAGACCCTCGTGGCTCTCCGTGATATTTACAGTGGGGCCGGACTCGCTGCCCTCGACGCCGAGGGTGAGCGTATTGTCCGCGTGGAATGCGTCGTCGGCGCAGGAGATGATGACGGAGCCTGCCGTGACGGTGATATCGGCAGCGTGTACGGCGTCGTCAGCCGATACTATCGTGATATCGCCTCCGGTGATCACGATATCTGTGGCGGCCTGTATGCCGTCGCCGGAGGCGTCTATACTTATCGTTCCGCCAGTGATTGTCACGATTCCGGTGGAGGTCGAATCATTGTCGTCCGGCTTGGACTTGATGCCGTCGTTCCCGGAAGTGATATTTACCGTTCCGCCCGCGACTGTCACGCTGTTATCGGAGGCAAGGCCGTTGTTCACTGCGGTGATGTTCAGCGTGAGGCTGCCGCCGACGGTTATATCGGCGGAGGCTGCGCCCTTGATGCCGTTCTTGCAGTTTCCGACTGCGTTTAAAGTGCCGTCGCCGCAGATAACGGCGGAGGAGCCGGTCTTTACCTTGATCACCGCGCCCTCAAAGGTGCTGTTCGAGGCGCCCGTGTCGTTTGCCTCGTCCTCGTTGTCGGTAAGCGTTACAGTGCCGGTGACAAAGATAACGGTGGAGGTGGACTTATTGAGGCTTATCGGGGAGGTAGTGCTGCAGGCAAGGTCGAGATCCTCGAGAATGAGTGTAACGTCCGTGACGCCCTTCTTTACCGTTATGCTCCCCTCGGAGCAGGAGCCGGTTATCGTGTAAACGCCGGAGGCGGTGATGGATACCGCCGTTCCCTCGACGGTCACTCCGCCCGCTGAGCCGGAGACGGAAGCCTTGGAATCCGAAAAGGTTACGAGAGTGCTGCTCTCAGGCAGAGAGGCCGTAACTGCGGCGGTAGATACCGCTACGACGCCGGACGCGGTCTCGTCGGCGGAGGTCTCATCGGCCCAGGTCGAGACGCCGAGAGCCGAGGGCAGATAGTAGAGCCCGACCGCAAGCGCGATAACGAGAGCGGCGGCGACGATCATCATTATGGTTTTGACTGATTTTTTCATGGGGATCACCTCTTTCTGCCCATAATATAGAGCCGAAAGCTTAAACTGAGCTTAAAGACAAAAAATATTGTATCACAAGTTTTTGCTGAGAGCAATAAAAAAGCCCTCCCGAAAACCGGGAGGGCAATCGTGAGATCTCGTTATCTCGTGCTCTTGTCGTAGGGTATACCCTCGGCCTTCGGGGCTCTTGAGCTCTTGGAGGTAAAGGCGAGGACGAGAAGGGTGATGATATAGGGAAGCATACGGTAGAGGTGGGGGCTTATGCCGAGGTCGGCAAGGGCGAAGACCCCGTCTCCGTTTATGTCGATGCTGGTATATGCCGCCGCGATGCACTTGAAAAGGCCGAAGAGCAGGGAGGCGAACGCTATGTTGAGAGGCTTCCAGTTGCCGAAGATCATAACCGCGAGGGCGAGGAAGCCGAAGCC
Organism: uncultured Eubacteriales bacterium; assembly: GCA_900317385.1. Lineage (GTDB taxonomy): Bacteria > Bacillota > Clostridia > Oscillospirales > Oscillospiraceae > RUG626. The sequence continues at coordinate 2,745 of ONGN01000059.1, read as the reverse complement.
CGCGACGTCGCCGTTAGCCGTGCAGTTCGCGGTGGTGAGCGAATAGACGAAGCCGCCCATTCCGGCGAGAGCTCCCGATATCGTGGTGCCGACGTAGCGCATTTTCGATACGTTAATTCCGAGCGAGTCGGCGGCGTGGGGATTTTCGCCGCAGGCGCGCAGGCGGAGACCGAACCTCGTCTTATAAAGGACGATGGAGAGGATAACGAAGAGGAAAATGCAGATATAGGTCGCAAGATAGACCTGCACGAGGAAGGTGTTCCCAAAGAAGCCGAGATCCGCGCCTCTCTCGATGCCGAGGGTGCTGCGCTTTATCATAAACCAGCTCGCCGCGTCGACGGAGAAGAGGGTATTCTGATTGGCGATAACTCGGACGAAGAAGAGAACGAGGGCGGGAGCCATCAGGTTGAGGGCGGTGCCGCCGATGGTCTGGTCTGCGCGGAGGTTGATCGAGGCGAAGGAGAGGAGCAGGGAGAACACCGCGCCCATAGCTGCCGCGGCGAGCATCGCGAGGAGCTCGAGGCCCTGAAGCGTTGCCCAGTCTCCCGCGGCCTTTGCGGCGATGAAGGCGCTCGACTCGCTCATCATCCTGACGAAGAGAACTCCGATGAAAGCGCCGAAGATCATAATACCCTCGAGAGCGAGGTTTATGATTCCGCTTCGCTCCGCAAAAACACCGGCGAGAGCGACTATCATAAGCGGAATTGCGTAGAGCAGAGTTTGCTGAACGAGGAACGTCATTTCTCATCGCCTCCTTTCTCTTCTTCCACAATCGTTTCCGTCGCTTCTTGCTCCGGCGGTGCCGGCTCAGGCTCAGGCTCTGGCTTGGGCTCGGCGGCATGGCGCTTTTTGCGCGAGGTGAGGAACATGCGGATAACGAGGGAGAAGGCGCTCAGATAGACTATGACGGAGATGATAACGTCGGTAATATACTCGTTATACGCGGTGAGGTTCGTGAGCTGGAGGCCGACGATCCTCAGCATCGCCATAAATAATCCGGCGAAGACAACGCCGATCGGGTTGTTGAGGGCAAGGAGGGCGACCGGGATGCCGTTGAAGCCCTCGGCGGGGAGGGACTGATAGGTCGTCCAGAAAAACTCCGTGTTGCCGGAGAGGTAGTAGAGGGCGGCGCCGGAGGCGGCGAGAGCGCCCGCTATCGACATCGAGAGGACGATGTTGCGCTTGTCGCGGATGCCGGCGTACCTCGCGGCGTGGCGGTTCGCGCCGCAGGCCTTCAGCTCGTAGCCGAGGGTGGTCTTGTTCATCAGGATATACATTCCGATGGCGGCTATTATCGCGATGATTATGCCCGCGTTGACTTGCGAGCCGGGGAAGAGCTTGTCGAGGCCGAGCTTCGGGGTCGCGATGCCGCGACCGGCGACGTACTGCCCGTCGACGAGACCGAAGGTCGTCTTGTAGATGTATCCGGTCTTCGTGCTCTCGGCTACGTTCTTGAGATTGGAGGAGTCGAAGAGCCAGGTCACCACGTTCGCCGCTATCCAGTTCGTCATAATGCAGGCAAGGACCTCGTTTATATTGAGGAAGGCCTTGACGAGGCCGGGGATAGCGCCCCAGATAGCTCCGGCGGCGCAGCCGGCGAGGAAGGCGAGGAGCCATATGAGCCAGCCGGGCAGAGCGCCCGCCGGGATCGAGAGGGCTACGAAGAGAGTGGCGGCGGTGCCCATAAGGTACTGGCCGGGAGCTCCGATATTGAAAAGCCCGGTCTTGAACGCCACCGCGACGGAGAGACCCGTCATAATGATCGGGGTGGCGCGGAATAGCATATTTCCGATGCTTGCGGGGTTAAAGCCCCAGGTGAGGTTTCCTGCCGCGTCGCGCCCCGTGGAGAGAATGCCGGCGAATATGAGCTGCAGGCCCTCGAAGGCTCCGGAAACGGAGATGTTGTCGCTCGTCAGGCCGACGATGAGAACGACGATTCCGCCAACCAAAAGACCGACGACTATGGAGATGAGCGAGCTTAAAAGCTTCGCCGTGCCGTCCCTTCTCAGAAGGCTGGGCTGATCATTCTTTTTCATTCTGCTCGCCTCCTATGCTGTCTCTCTTGGCTCCTGCCATATAAAGGCCGAGCTCCTGAACGTTAGTCTTCTTCGGGTCGAGCTCGCCGACTATCTCGCCCTCGTACATAACGAGGATGCGGTCGGAAAGGCTCATTACCTCGTCGAGCTCGAGGCTTACGAGGAGGACGGCCTTGCCCTTGTCGCGCTCGGCGACGAGCTGGGAGTGGATGTACTCGATAGCGCCGACGTCAAGGCCGCGGGTGGGCTGAACGGCGACGATGAGGGGCTTGTCCCTGTCGACCTCGCGGGCGATTATCGCCTTCTGCTGGTTTCCGCCCGACATACTGCGCGCGGGAGTGACGGGGCCCTGGCCGGAGCGGACGTCGTACTGCTCGATAAGGTGCTCGGCGTAAGACCTGACGGCGTCGCCCTTTATAAAGCCGAAGTGCTGGAAGCGGTCCTCTTTATAGGTCTGGAGCACCATATTCTGCTCAAGGGTGAAATCGAGAACGAGACCGTGCTTGTGCCTGTCCTCGGGAATGTGGCTCATATTGCGGCCGCGGCGGCGGATCGAGGACTTGGAGATGTCCTCGCCGCAGAGGGTGATCGTTCCGGCGCTCATCCTGTCAAGACCGGTGAGACCGTGGATAAGCTCGGTCTGTCCGTTTCCGTCGATACCGGATACGCAGACGATCTCGCCCGCGCGGACGGTGAACGAAACGTCGTG
>ONGN01000090.1 GCA_900317385.1 uncultured Eubacteriales bacterium | reverse complement strand
AGCCTTTTGTAGTAGTCGAGCATCCAGTCCCCGGTCTCAAGTATCTTTTCCGCGTCGCCCGAGTCGAGAGCGTCGGAATATGCCTTTCCCGATATGCTGTAGGCGTCGTCCAGCTTGTTCATTATCCCCTTGTCGGTCAAAAGGAGACAGAACTTGCGGTAAGCGTCCGTCATCTCCCACTGCTTATCGGGCTTTCCGACCTTCTCGTAATACTTGTTCGAGTATATGCGGCTGTACACCCGGAAGATCTGATCCCCGCTGTCGGCATCGAGGGGCAGCGTGAGAAGGTAGTCAAGATACGCCTCACCGGTGGAGATTATCTTCTCCGTATCGCCGGAGTCGAGAGCCGCCGAATATGGATTGAAATACTTCCAAACGTCCTTGGGAAGCTTTGAGATGTCGGCCGAAGCGACGCCCGCCGTTCCGATGAGCAGTATAAGGGCAAGCGCGATTGAAACTATCCTCTTTTTCATTCTTGGCTCCTCCTTGACGTATTTGTAGGGAGCGATGCCCACATCGCTCCGGAAATTTTCAAAGCGGTTTCGTAATTTGCGGAGGCATGTGGGCATGCCTCCCTACGACGCTTGAAAAAAGCGGGGCGCACTACTCCCCGCCGTCCTTCACATTTCGCCGTAGCTTAAATTTCTCTTGCCTCGAGATAATAGCGCTTATCCCTCGCGCTGCCGACGGAGAAGCTTTTCTTCGGCCATAGCCCCTCGCGCATAACGGTGGCGAAAAGGTCTTCCTTGCCGATAACGGGCATAAGGAAGCCGACGCTCCCCTCCTCCTCGGTGAGCTTGAGAAGGGACTCCTCGTCGTGGATATAGTCGACCGTCCCCTCGTAAACGGAGGCGTACTCGTCAAGAATATCCTGAAGCGCCTCTACCATATTTCCGAACGATCTTCCGCGCAGGTAGACGGAACCGCGTTTTTTGCCGCCGGAGCAGAGGACGACCTCGCGGCCGCCGGGTATCTCAAGCTTCTCCTTCACGAGCTCAATAAGCTTGTCCGGGTCCACGTTGAACACTATCCTGTGGATGGGCTCGAACACTATCCCCTCGTCGTAGACGTTCACGACCTCGCAGAGGAAAAAGCGGGCGGGATGCGTCTCGGCCTCAGCTTCGGTAAGCCCCGTCTTTATCTTGTTCCAAAGCTCCTTTGCCGCCGCCATTGAGTGGTTGCCGTCGCCAATGACGTAACTGAGCTCGCGCTCGGATAGGACGCGGAAGCTCTCCTCAAGTTCGAGAGCTGCTTCACCCTCGATAAGCCTTCCCTCTATGCGTCCGCCGCCCTCCATAAGCTCGAAATCGTAGAGCTTGCGGAAGGAGTCCTTTATTTTGCGAAGCGGCTCGATAACGAGCTTTTCCGGGTCGTCGATGAGGACTATCGTGTGCGGCAGCTCAAGCCTTGCCTTCTCCCGGATCAGCATCCTCGCGGGCAGCCTCTCGGCGACCGTGCGCTCCGATGCGCGAACGGGCGACTTGGAACCGTAGGTAAAATCGTAGGCCTCGAGGTCTATCATTCCTACGACGCCGTGCCTTACACCCTTTGACGTGTGCCTCTCAACGTAGACGAAGGAGGCGGGCAGCTTCTCGAAGACGCCGCCGTCAAGGTACTCCGCCATCGCCCTGTTAGTCGTCTCCGCCATATCGAGGGCGGGCACGTCGTTTAAATACGCCTCGGGCATTATCATCCTGAGCGTCGAGGGTTCTGTGCCCACCCGCTCGCCCACTCTGTCCCAGTACTCCCTCTCGGAGGTAAACTGGTCGCAGGCGATAACGCTCCATTTTTCCATATCAGCATCCTTCGGAATGAGGATATCTGCCGGTCTGAAAATCGAATTATCTATGGTTTATTCACCCTTTACACATTGAATTCGATATTATTGTATCATCAGCGTTTGAAAAAGTAAAGAGCAAACGCGGTCTTGCAAAAATGCAAAGTTAGTGCTATGATTGATTTGATAATCCAATATTGGAGGGTCGCGTAATGAAACGAACGATAATCGCCATCAGCCGCGAGCACGGAGCAGGCGGCACCGCCATCGGAAAAAAGCTCAGCGAAGAACTGGGAATACCGGTCTACGAGCGCAAGGTGATCGAGCTTGCCGCCGAAAAAAGCGGGCTCTCCGCAGACTATATCGGAAGTCTCGAGGAGAACTCCTCCCGCAGCTTTCTGTTCAACCTTGTGAGCCACAGCTATTCCCCCGCCCCAATGCTCCCGCAGTACGACGTTCCGGTAACCTTCTCGGCATACGCCGCCCAGGGTCAGGTCATAAAGGAGCTTGCCGCCGCCGGAAGCTGCATCGTTATCGGCCGCTGCGCCGAGTACATCCTTCGCGACGATCCCGACGTAATCACCGTCTTCCTCCGCGCCGACAGGGAGGACAGGATAGCCTACGTTATGGAGGAATCCGGTCTCGACCGCAAGGGCGCCGAGCAGAAGCTCAAGCAGATCGACCGCGGCCGCGCGAACTACTACCGTGGCTACACCGGCGACGAGTGGGGCTCTGTCGAGAACCACGATATCTCGATCAACACAAGCGTTTCCGGGATAGACGGAGCCGTAAAGCTCATCGTCGACCTCATAGAGGCGACGGGCAGAATGTAATATAATTATCCCCTATCAGTTCGAAACGGCCTGATAGGGGAATTTTTTATTGTATTTTGTTCCCGCAGACGGGGCAGAATCTCGCGCCCGCGGGCAGCTTATAGCCGCAGCTCGGGCAGAACGCGGGCGACGCCGTCGGCGCAGCCGCCTGAGGCTCGGCCACCATTCCCTTTTCAAGGTAGTCGAACAGCACCCTCACGTTCGAGGCGTTCTTTCCCCAGTCCACCATCTGCGTCGGCATACCGCACTCGGAGAGGATGTCGACCGCCGTCGAGCCGCCTAGGTCGGTGAGCGTGACCGTTATCTTCTCGCCCCACGAGGTGAAGGTCGTACCGTGGTGTATCCTGAACCACACACCGTTCGGCATAGGATTTTCCGACTTGAGCGCCACGTTCAGCCCGGCAGTGCCGACTGCCCTCAGCTTGCCGATAAAATAGTCGATCGGTACGGGGTAGGTCTTCGCGCTTTGAGATTTAGCTCCCATATTAAAGCCTCCTCGAAAATTATTCTATATGTCGACTATACCACACCCCCGTCCCTTTGTAAACAGGCGAGTTGGCGCGTGGCGTATCAGGAATAGTCGCAGGAAAAGCGCCCGCCCATAAAGCCTTCCCCTTCGATGTTTCCCGCGCATCTTCCAGTTGACTGTTGATGCTGGCATGTGGTATAGTTTGAGCAGAAGGGGCATTCGCGCGCTGTGGCGTTCCGGACGTAACCTGCGGGGAGTTTTTCTCCACGTTCAGGACTGTGCCATTGCCCCTTCCATTTTTGTTTATAAAAGCGCCTTCTGCACTAAGCACATGTGCTTTGCTTTCAGGCGCAGCTATGGCGGCATAATACGTACCGTTCATTTTTAAAAGGGATCCTTTTGCCGCAGCATAACCTAATGTACACCTCATCAGTCAGCTTCGCTGACAGCTTCCCCGAAGGGGAAGCCTTTTGGCCCGCATATAACCCGACCCGCCGCAGATTGCACTGCGGCGGGTCTTCGTATTCACTTCCAGCGTGAGAACTCGCCGTACTCTATCCCGCCGTAGAGGTCTTCGATCTTTCCGATCTCGCCCCTCTCCCTCAGCGCGTACAGTCTCCTGTTCTCCTCGTACTTCTCATGGTAGAAGCTCGCCGCCCGCGGGTTCTCGTCCACCAGCAGCTTCGCCGCCAGCCCGTACTGCATTACGCCTATCGCGTACACGTCGTCTGCTCCCACGATGTCGTCCTCCATGCTCTCTATCGGCGCCCAAGAACCACGCTCGCCGAAGAAAAGCCTTTTCTCCGCCATCAGCGTTTCCATTATCCCCGGCGTCCGCTTCTCGTACTCCTTCGTGTCCCTCGTCTGCGCCTTGCCCGTGCCGTCAAGCTCGTCCATCAGCGCCATAGCCGCGTTAAATACTTCCTTTACGCTCTTCATTTATCTCCTCGTATTCTCCTCATATTTGTCCTCAAGCTCTATTACCTTCATCTTGCGTTTATACTCGGCCTTCAGTTTTCCTGCCTGTTGTCTTGTCCGCTCGTCTTCAAGCTTTCGACGGTATCGTTCGACTGTGCTCGGGCTTCTTTCTTCTTTTCCTCCAACAGTTGGAGCAGCCACCGGGGATGTTCGTGCTTCTCCCTCGGCCACAGGAATTCGTCTATCGCTTCCGACCTCTGAATATACTTCTCCAGTTCCTCCAGTGATAGCTTCGCTACCCTTTCTCTCTCCTCCTGCATTGCTCTTATCAGATCCTCGATCGTTTGACGTTTCCTTTCCTTCTTCTCCTCCATGGTCATCACCCCTTGTGCTGTTTTCTTTATTATACCCGTCATCGGCAGAAGTTTCAACTCCGGGTTTACCGTTTCTCTTCCCTTGCTTGTATCTTTCGTGGAGCGCACGCATCTGAGCGGTATAATCCTCTAAATCGTACAGTATCTCGTTGAGGTTAATTATTTCATCGGGAGCTCCTTCTCTTTTCCTTTTTCCTTCTATTTGCCCGTTCGCAATATGTCCGTACAGCGTTGCGTTGATCTCGTCATACCACCGAAGTCTAAGGTTATCATTATCTGAAAGCTCGCTTATGTCCACTTCATCTGATGGTTTAACGTGATTAAAGATTCTTTGAATAAGGTTTCTTACCTCTGGCGAATACATATTCACATAATCCGGCGTCCTCTCAAGGAATTCCAGATACGGCTCAAAGTTGTCCTGCTTCATGATATGCGTCGCCTCGTGCTCTATACCGTTTGTATAGTCTATCTCTTCGCTCATAAAGATCACGCCGTTCCGGCTGGTCAACATATCGGAAAAAGAATACTTGTTCCACACTTCTTTCTTAACCACATAGGCTTTTATCCCATATTCGCGTTCTGCAAACTCCACGTTTATTGCGGCAGGCGTTCCCGGTTTCGGCGTGGCCGGATTACTTAAAAACTCTTTCTCGATATCACCGGGATTTATACGCTTATCCAGCTTGGCTTTTTCCTCACCTCCGCCGCTGTCATCGGTTGAAACGGCAGCATTTCCCTCTTGACTGTTGGCGTTGGTCTGTGCATTGTTTAGTTCGGCATGGATATCTCTTTCCACTAAAAGAGAGCCATTGTTTTTGCCCGTGATACTGTCAGGTATCCTCTTTGTAAACTCCTCATTACCATTGACAAGCTTAAAATAATCTGTTATAGTCATGGTGGCGGGAGCATTTTCAGTTGAGATGTGCGCGGATTGCGTCCACTCATCATGGATGAAGG
>ONGN01000055.1 GCA_900317385.1 uncultured Eubacteriales bacterium | reverse complement strand
CGGAGTACGACTTAAAGAGCGCCCGGAGCTACGATAACGAGCGCAGGCGGATCGAGAGCTGGCTCGGCGGATATATGGGCTTCCGGCAGGACGAGCGGGGAAAGAACGTCTTTCTCTCCGTGGACAGCCGCTCCGCCGCCGAAAACCCGCTTTACAAGGCGTTTAAGGCAAAGAGCTTTACAGCGGGAGATATCACCTTTCACTTCTGGGTCCTTGACCTTCTGGCGGACGGGCGGGCTATGAGCTTACGCGAGATCTCCGACGCCTTTTTGAGCGAATACGCCGCCCGCTTCGAGAGCGACTTCTCACTCGACGATTCTACGCTCCGCAAAAAGCTCCGCGAATACGTAAGTCTCGGGCTAATTCACGCGGAAAAACGCGGGCGGGAGTATATTTTCAAGCTTAGCGAGGACGGCGTAGATCTCTCCTCGTGGAGCGAGGCTCTCGCCTTTTTCTCCGAGGCGGATCCGCTCGGGCTCGTCGGCTCTTTTCTCCTCGACAAGCTCGATAAAAAGCCGGATCAATTCCGCTTTAAGCACCACTATATCCTGCACGCTATGGATATCGAGGTGCTTTACGCTCTCGTTGAGGCGATGAATGAGACCCGCGCCGTTGAGCTCAGCGTTCTTTCGCGCCGCACCTCATCGGAGAGAACGCACACGGTTTTCCCCGTTAAAATTTACGTCAGCGTACAGACGGGCAGGCAGTATCTGCTCGCATACCACTACCGAATGAAAAGGCCGAAGTTTTACCGCCTCGATACGATCCGCAGGGTTGTCCCGGGCTCCGTTGAGCACAACCCCGCCCGCTATTCCGGGTGGTACGATAAGTTCGCCTCCTGCCTCTGGGGCGTTTCGGCGGGCGATGCGCCGGACCTTGACCATGTTGAAATGACGGTCCGTTTCGAGCCGAGCGAAAGGTATATTCTCGACAGGCTGGAGCGTGAAAAGCGCTGCGGCACGGTCGAGCTTTTGGACGAGAGCACGGCGCGGTTTTCCGCCGACGTATTCGACGCCTCGGAGATGCTGCCCTGGCTTCGTACCTTTATCGGCAGGATAGTCAGCCTTGAGTGCTCGAACGAATTTGTCACCAATGCCTTTTATTCAGAACTTGAAAGTATGGCGGCGCTTTACGGAGGTGAGTGCGATGCTGTTTAACGAGGTCTACGGGGCTTACTATAACGCCGTGGCCGCGATACTCTCCGAGGCGGTGAAGGGCGAAGTAACCGACAAGCGGATATACGAGATTGTCCGCGACAAGGCCTTTTCCGAGAGCGTTCTGACTATCCCCGCCGCGCTGAAGGACGGCGCCTGGCCGCTTATCGCGAAGGACGGCTCTACGCCCATAAAGCACGAGCCCAAAATGCCTCTTACCGAGCTTCAGCGGCGCTGGCTTAAGGCTCTCCTGTCCGACCCGCGCATTAAGCTTTTCGGCGTTGACGGCACGGGGCTTGAGGACGTCGAGCCGCTTTACAAGCCGGATGTCTTCGTCTACTTTGACAGGTACTCCGACGGCGACGATTTTGATGACCCGCGATACATAGAAAACTTTCGGACGATACTCACGGCGCTTCGGGAAAAGCGGAAGCTTAAAATAAAATTCAAATCGTCAAGGGATATCGAAAAGAAATTGGTCTGCGTTCCCTGCAGGCTGGAATACTCATCGAAGGACGACAAGTTCCGCCTTCTGACCTTCTCTCCGAAAAGCGCGCTGACGATTAATCTCGGCAGAATCAAAAGCGTAAAGCTCCTTGAGCCATATTCAGAGGAGGAATATAAACCGATCGAGTACCGGAAGGAGCGGCTCGTGCTCGAAGTAAAAAACGAGCGCAACGCTCTTGAGCGGGCGCTTCTGAGCTTTTCGCATTTCGAAAAGGAGGCGGAAAAGCTCGATGATAACAGATACCGCCTGACGCTCTTTTATGAGCGGGATGACGAGACCGAGCTCGTTATCCGCGTGCTCTCCTTCGGTCCCGTTCTCAGGGTGGTGGAGCCGGATTTCTTCCGGGCTCAGGTTTACGAAAGAATCAAAAAACAGCAAGATCTGCGAGGGTAATCTTACCCTCGCAACTTTTTTTCCACGATTTTTTGATAAAAATATGGTAAAATCCGGGCATCTAAAGACGCTGACAGCAATTGTTCCCGGCATTAGCTCAAGGGAGAGCACTTGATTTGAGATCAAGCTTTTGCGGGTTCGATTCCCGCATGCTTATGCGTCTTGTTAAAGGCTCGCACAGCAAACACCACATTCACTCTTCTTTAAAACTGAATATCGTTTGAGCCTTGTTTTTATTTTAAACCGTAAGGAGGGATACTTCATGTTAAAATACCTTAAAAAAGAAACGAACACAGCGTACACCGAAAACGGCGCCGCCTCGAACGCGACGACGTACTCCGACTGTCTCGACCTTTTCGCGACCGCCGGCGGGCTCAGAAGCGCAAGCGAGGGAGAAATAACGTCCCGCTTTCTGCGAGCATACGCGGAAAACCCCGAGCTTTCCATGAAGCTTCTCTTCTTTGCCCGCGACGTTCGCGGCGGTCTCGGCGAACGCCGCTTTTTCCGCGTCGCGCTCAGGTGGCTCAGCGAAAACCACCCCGGGAGCGTCAGGAAGAACGTAGCTTACATAGCCGAGTACGGGCGCTGGGACGACCTTCTCTCGCTTCTTGGCACGCCCTGCGAAAAGGACGCTTTTGAGCTAATAAAGTCTCAGCTCTCCCGTGACCTTGCCGGCCTCGAAGATAGCGGCGAGGTATCGCTCCTCGCGAAGTGGCTCCCGAGCGTGAACGCCTCGAACGCCGAAGCCGTAAGGCTTGCTAAAAAGCTCGCGCGTTACCTCGGTATGACTGAGGCGGAGTACCGCAAAGCTCTCGTTCGCCTCCGTGAGCGCATACGCATAATAGAAAACAACCTCCGCGAGCGGGACTACACCTTCGACTACTCGAAGCAGCCCTCCCGCGCTATGTACAAGTACCGCAAAGCGTTTTTACGCAACGACGGCGAGCGGTACGAAGCTTTTCTGGAGAAAGTCGAAAAAGGCGAAGCTGAGCTGCACACCGGGGCGCTGACGCCCTACGACATAGTCGCGCCGTTCTTCCGGGAGAGCCGCCTCTCCGAGAGTGAGCGCCGCGCCGTCAACGCGACCTGGAGGGCGCAGGAGGACTTCACCGGCGGCGAGAACGCCCTCGTCGTGGTGGACGGCTCCGGCAGTATGTACTTCAACGCTCAGCCGCTGCCCGCGGCGGTGGCCGAGAGCCTTGCCATATACTTTGCCGAGCGAAACACCGGCAGGTTCAGAAACTGCTTCATAACCTTCTCCGAAAACCCGAGGCTCGTTGAGCTAAAGGGCGGAGACGTCGTTGAAAAGCTTCAATACTGCATGAGCTTCAACGAGGTTGCGAACACGAGCTTGCAGCGGGTCTTTGAGCTAATACTGAACACGGCGGTCAAAAACAGGCTCCCGCAGAGCGAGATGCCGTCCACTCTGTACATAATCTCCGATATGGAGTTTGACCGCTGCACTGAGGAGGCCGGAGCGACGAACTTCGAGTACGCGAAAAGGCTCTTTTCAAAAAGGGGCTACGTCCTTCCCCGCGTCGTGTTCTGGAACGTGGCGAGCAGGAGGCTCCAGCAGCCCGTCACAATGAACGAAGCTGGCGTGACCCTCGTCTCCGGCTGCACGCCGAGGATCTTTGATATGCTGAAAAGCGGCAAGCTCTCGCCCTACGCTCAGATGCTTGAGATCCTTGGGAGCGAGAGATACGCGAAAATAGCGGCTTAGCGGGCGGAATATATAACGCCCGCTTTTTTGAAAGGATTAAGATTATGATAGAAATACAGGGAAAATACAACACCGCGAAGTGCTTTACTCCCGCCGTTGAGGAATTTGCGGCTTCGCAGATAAAGCTTGTCTGCGATATGGCGGAGTTTCGCGAAAATAAAATACGAATTATGCCTGACGTACACGCGGGCAAGGGCTGCACCATAGGCACCACTATGACGATAAAGGACAAGGTCGTTCCCGGTATGGTCGGCGTCGATATAGGCTGCGGAATGGAAACGGTAAAAATCGAGGAGAAGAGCATAGATTTCGACGCGCTCGACGCACTGATACGCGAGAATATCCCCTTTGGGCGCGAGATCCGCGCCGAGCTTCACCCCTTAAACGAGGAAATCGACCTTAATGAGCTGCGGTGCAGCCCCTACGTAGGGCTTAATCGAGCCCGGCGCAGCATAGGCTCGCTCGGCGGCGGGAACCACTTTATCGAGGTCGACAGGGGCGGGGACGGCTCCCTCTACATTGTCGTTCACTCCGGCAGCCGCCACCTCGGCACCGAGGTCTGCGGATACTATCAGGAGCAGGGGCGCTTTGCCATGTGGGGTGGAGCGCGGCACCAGCTTGACGAGACGATTAACCGGCTCAAGGCGGAGGGACGGTTTCGTGAGATCCAGCCCACTATCAACGCTCTGCGCAGAGAGCACCCCATAACCGTACCCAGGGAGCTATGCTGGGTGGAGGGTCGGCTCTTCGAGGACTACGTCCACGACATGAAGATAACCCAGCGCTTCGCCGTTCTGAACCGCAAGGCGATGGCGGACGTAATAGTCAGGGGTCTCGGCCTCACGGTCGCAGACGAGTTTACGACCATACACAACTATATAGATACCGAGGATATGATACTCCGCAAGGGCTCGGTCTCCGCCGAAAAGGGCGAGCGGCTGCTTATCCCCATCAACATGCGGGACGGAAGCCTTATCTGCGTCGGCAAGGGCAACGAGGACTGGAACCGCTCGGCTCCCCACGGGGCGGGACGGCTTATGAGCCGCAAGGCGGCGTTCAGCGGCCTTTCGCTTGACGAGTTTCAGCGCGAGATGGACGGGATCTACACGACCTGCGTAAGCGGGGATACGCTCGACGAGAGCCCCATGGCGTATAAGCCGATGGACGAGATAGTATCGCAGATCGGCCCCACCGCAGACGTGATCGAGGTAATAAAGCCGGTGTATAATTTTAAAGCCGCGGAATGAGATTTTTAGTTAATTGAGAAACAGCATAAAGCCCGTGACCGATAATGCGGTCACGGGCTTCAGACTGTAGACAAACAGCAAAATAAAGCTGCAGCAAAGTGGAAAAATAATTTCAATCATTTTTGGCGGGGGCGTGTACCTCGCCAAAAATACCGCTCAGGCCGCAAACGTGCGGCGAAGCCGTGCGCTGCAGCGGACTGCATTCTCAAATGAGAGCCCAGCGTAGCGGGTCTCATTTGAAGCGTGTCGACTTTGTCGACACGCCCACCGCCCTGCCGGGTTTTCCGGCAGAGCGGTGTTTTTTATTCGTAAAGAGCCCGGAAGGCTTTTTCGTTTTCGGCGGCAAGAGCCGTCAGCTCATCGCGCTTTTTCGCAAGCGCCTCAACCTTCTCCGCCCTGTGCTCAAGAACGCTCTTCACGGTGGCGAAGGCGTTCTCTACGTCGAGCGCCTCGACCGAGCCCGCAAGGGGCTGACTTAGAAGCTCAAGATAGGCGTCGAGCTTCGGATCGTAGCTGAAGCCGACCGTCGGCACCGCCATCCTCGCCGCGAATATCAGGGAGTGGAGGCGCATTGAGAGCGTGAGCTCCGCCCTTCCTATTACGCTCATAAGCTCAGCGGCGTCGAGGCCGGGCGGGAGTATATACGCCTTTTCCTTCATAAGCGAGGCGATAAGCTCGCTCTCCGCCCTGTCGGCTCCCGGCTGCATCGTTATGAACACTACGTTAAGCCCGAGCTCGCGCGTAATCCTGTCGCAGGTCTCGGCAAAGGCAGCGCGGAATTTCTCCATCCCGCTCCACGGTCTTACCGAGGCGGCAACGAAGGGGCCGGACGGCACTCCGGCGGCGGAAAGTATCTCCTCCGCCCTTTCCCCGCCCGCGGGCTCAAGGAGGAACACGGGGTCGGCGGTGACGGTGAGATCGCGGCGCTTTACGCCCATGGCCTCGAGCTCCGAAACGGAGCCGGGGTCTCTCAGCGTGACGATCTCAGCCCGCTCGACCGCTTTTCGGACGCGGTTTCTGTTAGCCTCACGCGTCACGGGGCCGATGCCGTTTGCCAGCATGACGACGCGGTTTCCGAGCTTATATGCCCGGTTCAGTATATACGAATAGTAGAACAGCGACCGCGACGAGGTCCGATCCTGCAAAAGGCTTCCCCCGCCGAATATAAGAACGTCGGATCTTTTGAGCGCGGAATGGATCTTAAACGGCGAGAAGCGGTTCACCGCCTCGCAGCCGTAGGTCGCCCGCGTCTTATCCGGCGAATGGGAGAGCACGGTTATCTTTGCCTCGGGCAGGCTCTTTTTCGCCATCGAGTAAACCGAGCTGAGTATTGCCTCGTCGCCGGCGTTGTCAAAGCCGAAATACCCGCTCATAACGATGCTTTTGGGCGTTCTCGCGGCTCTGTACGCCGCAAGGTTGTCGTCCGTCATTCTTCCGACGGAGTACCGTTCACGGATCACCTCGCGCCCGTAGGCTCCAAGGCGCTCAAGCTCCTCCTTAGGCATCTTGATAAGCTTTTCAAGGTCGTCTGTGAGCCTGTCCTCCGTTGTCTCGGGGCAGCCGCGGCAGCAGAAATTCGTCTCCACCGCCTCAGAGAGGCGATCCGGGGTGAATATTCCGAGGTAGCCCTCGTTTCCGGCGACTATCACGGGCTTTGCCGCGCTCATTGCCTCGAGTGCTGCGCGGGAAACGCCGACGAAGTAATCACCCGCGGCGACGAAGGAGGCGACGTCCGTCCTCGCCCCCGCCAGAACGACGGCCTCGCGCCCGAGCCTTGCGTTCACGGCCTTCGCCTTCTCCGAGAGCTCGGAGAAGCAGTCGCCGTCTCCTGCGATGAGCAGCACGGCTCCGGGAAGCATGGCGGCTATCCTCTCCGCCGAGGAGATGAGCGCCCTCGCGGCGAGGGCTCGCGATTCATCGAGCCTGCTCACGTGGGATATGACCGGCGCGGAATCGGGAATGTTAAACTCGCGGCGGACAGCCGAGCCGTCCGTCTGGGGCGAGAATTTTTCGGTGTCGATGCCGTTTATCGTAACGAAAATGTCCTCGTCCCTGACCCCGTAGTTTTTCTTCAGGTATTCCTTTATATCCTCGGATACGGCGACGGTCTTCTCGCCCCAGTTGGTTAAAAATCCAAGGGCGCCGCCGGACTCGAACACCCAGTGCGCCGTCGTGACGAAGGGGAATTTTCTGAACTTGCGAATTATACCGATGAGAAAGCCGGGGATCCTCGCGTGGGCGTGGACGACGTCGGGCTTCTCACTTTTTATAATGCGGTTCAGCCTGAAAAGGCTTTTGAGCATCGGTATCGGCCTGCGCCTGTTGAGCGGCACGGAGTAGTGCCGCGCTCCCGCGCCGGTTATCTCGGCCTCGTAAACGCCCCCGTTTGAGGCTACGATAACCTTGTGCCCCCTGCGGATAAGCTCCTTGGCGAGCTCGGTTATATGCGTTTCCGCCCCTCCGATATCGAGGCCCATTGTGGCTAAAAGGATCTTCATTTCTCTATCTCTCCCAGAAGGCTCCAAACCGTTCCGCTGCAGCTGTTATACTTGGAGTAAAAAGCCAGCGGGGCGTTCGCCGAAAGCTCGTAGATGCCGTCGGCAAAATATCTGCCCGAGGTGATGAAGCCCTGAGTCGTGACCGTGAGCACGGCGTCGTACCTGTCGTCAAGCTCTATCACGGTCACACTGCCGTCCATCAGTGTGATCTCGCTCAGCGCCTTGGATACCTCGATCTTCTCTATCGTGCCGATGGGCGTCTCCGTATCGTGTTCGAATATGCTGTCGCCCACAGAGAAGCCGTTTATCGAAACGTCGCGCAGACCCTTGACCTTGATCTGATAAGAGAAGGGCTCGCCCACCTCGCTTACTACGGCCTCGTCCACCTTCTCGTGCCTTCCGAAGGCAGCGAGGGCGAGGACGATCACCAGGATAACGAGGAGGATATCTATAACGCTTATTTTCCCGAAAAGTCTGCCCTCGGAATCAAATAGCTTTCTCTTCATTTCCCGCTCCCCCTCTCTATGGCTATAACGGTTGCCGATCCGTAATATCCCGGCCCGTTCATTCTGACGGACTGACCGATCTTTATTGGCTGATTGCCCGCGACGTTAATATTTCCCGCGTCCTCGGTGCAGGAGGCGAGGATGGTTATAATTGCCGTCTCGGTAAGATGCGTGTCCGTATCGCGGAACTCGTTCGTGTACTGGTTCTGCGTCCTTCTCGTGGTCGGCACGACCTCCACGGCGGTGACAGTTCCCATATCCCACTTGTGCGAGCGCTCCACGAGCTTATCGCCCACGCTGACGAGGTGGGCGGTTCCGTTCTGCATACCCGTTATCTCAACGGTGTAGGACACCATACCCTCGGTGAGCTCGCCCGTTTCCAAAGCGGGCGCGTCCTTCGAGGGAGAGCGCGAGATGAAAATAACGACGGCGAGTACCGCGGCGATCAGAATAAGAGCTATATCGAAAACGTTGAAAATGCTCTTCTTTTTCGGCTTATTTTCCATTTTTGCCCATCTCCAATGCTTTTTTATATACCTTTTCGAGGTCGGCTGCAAACCGTTCTCCCGTAAACCTCTTTTCGTATTCTCGAAGCGCGCCGCGTGAGAGGCCTGAGTAAAGCTCAGGCGAATCCATAACGAGCCTTATCTTCGCCGCCATATCCTCAGCGCTTCTTGGCTCGAACAGCAGGCCGGAAACACCCTCGTTTACAAGATACGGGTTCCCGCTCGTCCGCGAGCAGAGGGCGGGAAGTGAGATGCTGAAGCCCTCGATTATCGAAAGGCTCGAGGTCTCCGAAACGTAGGAGGCGTTGAGCTGGAGATCCATCGCGCTGAGCACCGAGCCGACGTCCGGGCGGAAGCCCGCCATGATCGCCGCGTCCTCAAGCCCAAGCTCCCTTATCTTCTCCCTAAGCTCCGCTTCATAAGAGCCCGTCCCGACGATAAGGAGCTTTACGTTTCTGCCCTCACCCCTCAGTATCGAAAGAGCACTCAGCATATCGGCGTGACCCTTGTACTCCTCGATGCGGGCGAGAACGCCGAGCAGAAAGGTATCTTTATCCACTCCGAAGCTCCGTCTCAGCTCCTCGCGTTCCATATCCCCGAGGCGGGAAACGGGCTCTGCCCCGTTCATCATAACGTCCACCCGCTCGGGCCTTACGCCTATTTCGTAAAGAAGCTCGGCTCCGGCCGGGGAGATCGCGATTATCCTGTCTGCGTAATGCTCGTAGAGGTATTTATACCCGAGCTTCAGCGGCGTCTTCGTTATCTTTTTCGAGAACGGGAAGGCTGAGTGGCGGGTGACGACCGTTCTGACCCCGCCCCGCTTCGCCGCCATTCGGCCCGTAAGCGAGCCGTGAGTATGCACGACGTCGGGTGCCTCCGCCTTTATGAGGGCCTTGAGCTTCCCGGTATCCTTAGGTGAAAAGGACTTGTCCGCCGCGATATCGGCCTCGATGACCCTTACGCCAAGGGCGTCGAGGCGTGGCTTAAGCTCGCTTCCGAGCGGTAGTATTACGGCGTTTTCAAATTCCTTTTTATCATAGTGGGCGAGGTAGTTTAGAAGCGCTCTGCCCGCTCCGCCGATATTCGTATCGCTGATGATATTGAGTACCTTTATCAAACGAGCATTACCCTGTAATTATAGAATGAGTAGTCCGTCCCGCTCTGGAGCATAAAGCCCGCGAGCCCTGAGAGTATTGCGGCGAGCCTAATCTTGAGCGTTCTGTCCGCGCCCCTTCTGATTCTCGAGGCGCATTGGCGGACGGTGCAGAAGATAACGCCGAGGAAAACTATGCCGCCGGAGATGCCCATCTCCGCGAGTATCTGAAGGTAAAGGCTGTGCGAGTGCTGGGCAAGGGCTGAGTGCTGGCTGTAAACTGGATAAATGTTCCGAAAAGCCTCTATGCCCGTGCCGACTCCGGTGAGCCAGTAGTCCTTCAGCATAGCCACCGTGCCTATCCAAATCGAAACGCGGTAGTTCGTCGAGGTGTCGGAGAGGTTTCCTATACTCTGAAAGCGGCTCAGTATCGTATCCGGCAGGAAGAAGAAGAGGATAACGGCGCATATAAGGCCGATGGGGATAAAGCGCACGTCCATAATAACGAGGAAGACGACAACGGAGAGTATCAGGCCGAGCCAGCCGCCGCGTGAATAGGTCAGTATCATCGCCGCAATCATAGCGGCAGTCGCCACACCCGAGGCTATCCTCCCGTTCACCGTTCCCGCCGTCAGCGTCATAGCGGCGCCGAGCGGGATAATAAGGAGCAGATACTCGCTCAGAACGTTAGGATTGTCAAGTGTGGAATAGACCCTCAGCGAGATATCCTCGTTAAACGATTCGTCGATCCACTTCGTCGTGCTCGTCGCCCCGCGGAGAAGCTGGAGTATTCCGATAGCCGCAACGGCAAAGCCGGATATCACGAGAACGGCGGTCAATATATCTGCGCCCCTCTTTTTCCGAACGACGTTAACCAGCACTATCGGGAAGAGGATAAAGACGAGCGAGAGAGCGCCGCCCTTAATATTCGACGATACGTTCACGCTCGTGAGGGTGCAGACGAGATAGACGAGAGCGTAAGCGTATATCCACTTGTTTATCGGCAGGTATCTCAGCCTAAGCTCCCCCCGCCCGAGATTGACGAGAAGTGAGAAGAATGCGGCGAGAGCGGATAGAAGCGTCACCGTCGTCGGCGCTATCGGCGCTATAAGCGCCGTGAGAGCGAGCCAGAAAAAGGAGCGCGTAAATATCGAGCCCTCAAACAGCCTGTCCAGCCTTAATGCCCGGAAAGCGCCCGTCCACGCCCGGTTGAGCCCTGACTCTATCGAGTTCAGTACGCTGGGCTCGCCGCTTCTCTCCCGCGCTCCGGCTATTGCCGAGGCGACGAAGCTCTTGTCCCACTGCCGTTCGAGAAAGGCGGCGACGGCGTTCACGAGCCTTACGAAAAAGCTCGCCTCAAGTATTCGTTTCAGCTTATCTGTCAAGACCTTCAACTCCGTTTCGTTTCGGTCATAATTGTCCATATTATCATCTAATTATAACCTCTCTGTCCGATTATTGCAAGACGTAATAAGCCGGCGTCAGTGTCAAGATGTTGTAGGAAAAAGGGTCAGCTCAAAAATGGCCTAAGTGCGTTGAACAGCGGCGTAACCTTACCGCCACACTCTGAAAGCGAAACGCTATGATCCGGGTCAGCAAGACCCAGGGTGTTAGGCAAATAGCGCCTGCTGGCGGTTTTCAGATAATCGGACGCCGGAAGATAGTGCCGTTGCTGCTCTTCCTTCTCGGCAAACGTGGCGCTCCCTGCAGCCAGAATCGGGGCAAATTTCCGCAGCGTCTCCTTGCTCCAGCCCATTGGGCGGGAGCTCAGCCGTGCTGACAGAACGTGACTTACGTGAGGCTCCGTGCAGCCGCCGTTTAATGCGGCTTTGTCCTTTTTCGTGATTGTAATGCTCTCAAAGTTGTTCAGCAGATAGTCCGTATTTTCCCGGATCGTATTCTCACGTTCCGGATAACGACTCAGCAAAGTTTCCTGCATTGATAGCAGTCGATCTCGGTTTCCTTCATTTAGCGCCTTTCGAATGTTAAACTCGTACTGGCTTCCCGCCTTGCGGTCAATACCGCTCAGCGCCTGCTTGATGGCTTTGTTTTTATGATAGCGGTCTAGCACAAACTGACTATGCGGCAAGTAGTCGAGGCCTTGCTTGATCCATGCGGCCCCGTCGCCGTGAAGATATATCTTGGTACGGCTCAAATCATAGCGTCTGTCGATCTCATCACTGACACGTTCCCAAAGCTCAGCCGGACTTTTCCCGTATTCACTGATGTGGAATATGTTCTTGCATATGCCGCGTTTTCCTCGATGCTCTATCCCTTCGTATACGCTTATCAGAGGAACGATCGTGCTTTTCCCGTCTTGAAGATGCACGTGATCCTCATCCGCGTCAACGTGCAGTTCCGTCACGGCACTCTGCTCGCACTGTTCCTGCCTTGGGTTTGCAGAGCGGATTTTGTTCATCACGGTCTGTCGTGATACCTGAGAGCAGGTCACATACTCGCTGGCTTTCTCGTACGACATCTTGCAGCTTGCCTCGACAAGTGACAAACCGACGCCGCTGCTGACTCGCTCATATGCGTTGATTCCCGCTATTCGATCCATAGGATATTCATAGCCGCCGCTGGCTTTCTTGTAGTACGTCCTCCTGTATTCCAGCGGTCCCAGCAGAGTCAATACTTCGCGCTTATCTCCCCTTCGTTCCACTGTCAGTCCGACCTGCTTCCTTCTGACTTTATCATTTCGCAAGCAACTGTCCTGCTGCTCATAGTATGCTTGCATCAGCTCTAACGTTGCTTCCGCGATACATTTCCCGAAATATGTCTCGGCTGCCGCTATGTTTGTCTGCTCTCCCATAAAGAATTTGCTGAATTTCCTCTTGAGTTTTTCTGTTACTTCGTTTATTATTCTTTCCACAGGGGACACCTCTTTCTTTTGTGGTTTGCGGTTTGTGGTAGAATCATTAAACCACATTGAGGTGCCCTCTGTCTCGTTTTTTTCCTACATTTATTTTACACTAAGTAAGCCGGCTTGCCGCGGCTTCGGGAAAAAGAAATGCTCGACGATATGCACAAGCGAAAGATCGATATGGCGGACGAGATATTCGTGATAAACGTCGGCGGCTACATAGGCTCGAGCACAAGGTCGGAAATAGAATACGCCCTCGCTCACGGCAAGGGCGTAAAGTATCTTGAAGAAGCGTAAAGGGTACGTCCCGTCAAAGGGCTTTACCTTTCCACGT
>ONGN01000019.1 GCA_900317385.1 uncultured Eubacteriales bacterium | reverse complement strand
CTCTTGAGCTTTCCGCCCTCAACTCCAGTGCTTGCGATGGTAAGCTCTCCGTTCGTAACCCGGATGGGGATACGGCCGCTGAGCGTTTTTCCGCGCAAGTCCAACGTGAGGGCTCTTCCGTCCGACAGTTCAATTATGCTGTCGTAGTAATGTTCTTCACTGACATAGTATTCTGCGTCGTCAAGGAGCTCAACAGTCTGCCCGTTCTGCGCAGCGTCCATTGCCGCCTTAAAGTCGGAAAAGGTCTCCTCCGTCTCCTTGATTCTGAATTTTTCGCCCTCCGCGCTTGCGCCGAAGGTTAATAGCCCGACGCACATTACGAGGGCAAGTAATAGTGCAAGTACTTTTCTAACTTTCTTCATTCTTTTCATCCTTTCTGAGTTTTTTGAATGCTTTCCAAATAAGTGCAATGGGTCATTACAGATAGACGCAAAGCGGCCGTTGGGCTTGAAATCCCAAAGCCAAAAGCGTTCTACGGATAATACTATCAGTAGTATATCGTTTTTAAAACGATACTTCAACGCTTTCGTCGCTATTTTTTCGATATAGTTTCGCCCTGTATCGTCTACAATACTATACAAGGAGGGATGAGTCAATGTGGGAAGATGATTTTGCCGCGAGGCTGGCTGCTCTGCGGGAAACTAAGGGCGTCTCCGCAAGGGATATGAGCCTTTCAATAGGGCAGAACGCGGGATATATAAACGGTATTGAAAACGGAAGGGCTCTGCCCTCCATGTCTGCTTTTCTTTTTATCTGCGAATTTCTCGGCATTACGCCCGCCGAGTTCTTTGACGTTGAAAACAGCGATCCCGCGCTTCTTTGCGAGCTGATCTCCGATCTTAAAAAGCTCGACGGCGAGGAGCTGAGGAGCATAGAGGAAATAGTTAAAAGGCTGTCGAATAAATAAACCCGGGTTGCGCAAGCTCCCGGTTTTTCTCATTAAGATGATACCTTTTTCTTGCTTGAAAGCAAGGGAAGCGTTCGTTTCTCTCCTTTCAGTCGCCGATAGGAGAGAAAAATATACGAATAATAAACTTATAAGAAATGAATCGGCTTCATCTTAACGCGGCAAAAGCTGCGCAGCGCTGGGCGAAAGTAAGATTATTCTTGACTTTACCGAGCTGTAATTATAAAATAGTATCACTTAGTAACATAACGAAGTAACATAACGAAAGGAACGAGCGAAAATGACCGATGTAAATCTTGATTACGTCCCCACCCTGACCTTTGAGTCAACGCCGACGACTCCCGCCGCACAGGCCGCCGCCGCTCAGGCTATCGCCGAGGAGAAGGCTCCCGCGATGACCGCCACTCAGGCTGAGGAATCCCAGCTTACCGCCGAGGAGCTGAAGCTTGTAAACGATTTTGCGGAAAAAATAGACATCACCGACTCGAACGCCATACTGCAGTACGGCGCCTCCAGCCAGAAGAACATCGCCGATTTCTCCGGCACCACGCTGAACAGCGTCCGCACGAAGGACATGGGCGAGGTCGGCGGCATGCTCTCGAACCTCGTCGTTGAGCTCAAGGGCTTCAACTACGGCGAGGAGGAGAAGAAGGGCTTCCTCGGTCTCTTCAAGAAGGCCGAAAACAAGATCGCCATGATGAAGGCCCAGTACGACAAGGCCGAGGTCAACGTGGACAAGATCTGCGACGAGCTTGAGAAGCACCAGGTCACCCTTTTGAAGGACGTATCCACCCTTGACAAGATGTACAACCTCAACCAGCAGTATTTCAAGGAGCTGACGATGTACATCCTCGCCGGCAAGAAGAAGCTCAAGGAGTGCGAGGAGGTCGTTCTGCCCCAGCTCCAGGAGAAGGCGCGTCAGTCCGGCCTGCCCGAGGACGCTCAGGCTGTCAACGACTATCAGAATATGATAAGCCGCTTCGACAAGAAGATCCACGATCTTGAGCTCACGAGAATGATCTCCATCCAGATGAGCCCGCAGATCAGGCTCATCCAGAACAACGACACCCTTATGGTCGAGAAGATCCAGACCAGCCTTGTGAACACCATCCCGCTCTGGAAGAGCCAGATGGTCCTCGCCCTCGGTATGCACCACTCCCAGCAGGCGATGGAGGCTCAGCGCGAGGTCACGAACGTAACTAACGAGCTTCTCCGCAAGAACGCCGAGGCGCTTAAGACCGGCTCTATCGAGGTCGCGAAGGAGTCCGAGCGCGGCATAGTCGATCTCGAGACCCTCAAGCACACGAACCAGACCCTCATCGACACCCTCGAGGAGGTCCGCTCCATCCAGGCCGACGGAGCCGCGAAGCGCCGCGCCGCCGAGGTCGAGCTTGGCAGGATCGAGACCGAGCTGCGCGAAAAGCTCGTTCAGATCAACAAGTAATGATATTCAGGAAAAGGCAGCCCCTCTCCGGTACCGGAGAGGGGATTTCAGACGAATTATATTCAGAGCTAAGCGCCTATATCGCCGAGCGGCTAATAAAGCCCGCCGCCTTCCTCGGCGTTAACGCCGCCCCTATGCACAAAGCCCGGGCAGCGGGCGCCGTTATGGAGGACGCCTGCGCCCCCTGTGCCGAGCCGCGTGATCTTGAGGCCGAGCTCAAAACGATAGACGAGAGCTTTTCGCAGATGCTCCTGCGGAAGATCGACGAGCGCGGCTGGACGGACGCCCAGTGCTACAAGCGGGCGAACGTGGACAGGAAGCTCTTTTCCAAAATACGCGGCGATATGGGCTACCGCCCCTCGAAGCCGACGGCGATCGCATTCGCCATTGCACTTGAGCTGCCGATAGACGAGGCGCGCGAGCTTCTTATGAAGGCGGGCTTCGCGCTCAGCCGTTCGAGCAAATTCGATATAATCATAGAATACTTCATAACCCGCGGTAAATATGATATTTTTGAGATAAACGAGGCGCTTTTCGCCTTCGACCAGCCCCTTTTGGGCGGCTGAGCTTTTGGGGGATACGATGCAGGAGGATGAAAACCTTATAAAAAACAGGCTCTCAGAGCTTGCGCGCCGCTCCTACGAGCGCGGGATATGGGTAAGCTCTGAGTTTCTATCCCTATCTGAGCAGGATATCCTTCTCAGGCTGAGGCTCGATTCTCCCTTCACTCTTGAGGGCGGCTGCGAGGGCGCCGAGCGCCGCCTTGCCCACTTCGGCAGCGAGGAGACCTGCGGCTGGCGCGAAGAGCCGCCGATAGTCTGCGTTAAAATCGCGCCCGTAAGCGAGAAATTTGCCGAAAAGCTGACGCACCGGGATTTCCTCGGGGCGCTGATGGGCCTCGGGATAAGGCGCGAGGTTCTGGGCGATATAGTGCTCCTCGATAACTGCGGCTACCTCTTCTGCCTCGATACGATAGCGGGCTACGTTACCGAGAATCTTACCGAGGTGAGGCGCACGACGGTACGCGCATTGCTCTCAGAGCCTCCCGCCTCGGTAAACGAAAAGCCGCCCCTAAAGGCTCTCGTCACCGCCTCCGAGCGGCTGGACGCCGTGATAAGCGCGGTATATAAGCTGTCAAGGAGTCAGAGCCAGGAGCTTATCTCGGCAGGCAGAGTCTTCATCTCCGGCAGGCTGTGCGATCAGAGCGCGGCTCAGATCCCGGACGGCGCTATCGTCTCCGTCCGCTCCGTCGGAAGATTTATATACGAGGGGATAGAGCGCGAAACGAAAAAAGGACGCCTCCGCGTCCTCGTAAGAGTATATTAATTCCGGATTATTCAAAGGCTTCCCATTCGCTGGGAAGCCTTTGACGATTTGCATACGCCCTTCAGCTCGCTGCGTAGGGAGGCATGCCTACATGCCTCCGCCAAATTACACGACCGGCCGAAAGATCCGCGGATCGATGTGGGCATCGCTCCCTACGCCGGAATACTGGAAGCCTTTTTCTATTTTATGGCTCAAAGCGCGCCGATTTCTCCGCAGTGCTTTTTTATAGCGGCGAAGGTATCCTCGCAGAGGTCGTGCTCTATTTTGCAGGCGTCCTCAGCGGCTCTTTCGGGATCAACGCCGATCTTTGACAAAAACGCGGTCAGCACCTTATGCCGCTCGTATATCCGCGAGGCTATCTCATATCCCGCCTCCGTGAGCTCAAGATGCCCGTTTTCATCCACCGTGATGTACCCGTTCTCGCGCAGGCGCTTCGTGGCGTAGCTCACGCTCGGCTTCGTTACCCCAAGCTCGATGGAAACGTCGATCGAGCGGACGAAGCCCTTCTGCTCCTTTATCATAAGTATGCTCTCTAAATAGTCCTCAGCGGATTTTTGAATTTTCATCATTCTGACCCCTTTCGAGGAAGTTGCAAGGTTAGATTAGCACAATCTAACTAAAATTGCAACAGGCACTTGACAAATTAATCCTGTGATGTTATATTCTTGTCGGTTAGTTAAATCTAACTTCCATACGATCGCAGACGCCGCCGGACTCTGCGACTCAGGCTGTTCGCAATAAAGCGGCAGCCTTCCCCCCCTGAATTTTTTCTTTACCTCCAAGGAGCTTCCCCCTCCGCAATAAAAGCCTTCACACCGGCGGCGACAACCATTCGGATTTTCCGGATGGTTTTTCTTTTTCCGCCGCCCTTGAAAAGCGCGGAATATTGTGATAGAATAGCCGCGAAACGGCTATTCTACTTCGATTTAAATCGTTTTTCTCGCCGCTTCGCGGCAACCGAAAAGCACGATACATTGTACCATCTCCGCTTTCGCGGATATGGTACAATACTGCATCATTAGTTTGGGGAGGTACGGGCATGAAAAAAAGGGCGCATATCCTGCCCGTGCTTTTTGTTATTGCCGCCGTACTCCTCATAATGTACTTGGACTCGAATTACAGGCTTGTGACCGAGGAGTACGAAATAGAAAGCGAAAGATTTCCCAAGGCTCTTTCCGGGCTTAGGGCCGTCCACCTGACGGATATGCACAACACCGAGTACGGCGAGGATAACTCCCGCTTTCTTGCCGAGGTCAGAGCCGCCGAGCCGGATATAATATGCATAACGGGCGATATAATCGACGGGATCGAGGCAAACAGAGAGGCCGAGGAGGCTTACGTCCGCCGGGTCATCACCGGGCTTTGCGAGATAGCCCCGGTATATTACGTTTCGGGCAACCACGATTGGGCCTCAGGCTGGGCGCGTCAGCTTTTCGACGTTATCAGGGAATGCGGCGGCACGGTGCTGAGGAATCAGTACGTCGTGATCGGCGAGGGAGAGGAAAGCTTCGTTCTCGCGGGCTGCGACGATCCGAACGGGCCGAGGGATATGAAAACGCCCGCCGAGGTTATGGACAGGATAAGGGAGCGCGAGGGCGATAAATACGTGCTGATGCTCTACCACCGCCACGACAGGCTCGATATGTGGGCGGAGACGGGAGTTGACGCCGTCCTCTGCGGCCACGCGCACGGCGGTATGATAAGGCTGCCGTTTACCGACGGGCTTTACGCCCCGGGTCAGGTCTTTTTCCCGAAATACACGAGCGGACTTTACGAGAAGGGCGGCACCGTCGAGCTTGTGAGCCGCGGGGTCGGCGGCCCGAAATACCGCTTTCTCAACAATCCGGAAATCGTCGTCGCCACTTTCGAGCACGGGTAACGATTTTTAATTATCATTTCCGACGTTTCTGCATAGAATGATATGTATATCATTTTTATGGAGGAGCGAAGTATGGAAGAGATACCCGATATCGACGATATGATTTTTTCCGAGCCCTACGAGGGACCGAGCGAGAGATGAAACAATAACACAAAGGATGTTTTGATATGATAGTTGAATTTGAGGATTACAAGGTAAAGCTTGGCGGCATAAAGCCCCAGCTTGAAACCCTGCGCGGCGCGATGAAGCTTGACGACGCCGAGGCTGAGCTCTCCGAGCTCACCGCCGAAACGGAGAAGGACGGCTTCTGGAACGATATCCAGCGCAGCCAGAAGGTGCAGCAGCGGATAAAGCAGCTTCAAAACAAGATCGCAAAATACACGAAGCTTGAGAAGAGGTACGAGGATCTCGTAGCCTTCTGCGAGCTTGCTATCGAAGAGGACGACGCAGACCTTCTCCCCGAGCTCACCGAGGAGTACGACGGATTTACCGAGGAGCTGGAGTCCTCCCGCCTTTCCACCATGCTCTCCGGGGAGTACGACGCGAACAACGCTATACTCTCCTTCCATTCGGGAGCCGGCGGCACCGAGGCTCAGGACTGGACGCAGATGCTATACAGGCTCTATACCCGCTGGGCGGAGCGCCACGGCTATAAGTACACCCTGCTCGACTGGCAGGACGGAGACGAGGCCGGCATCAAGTCCGCCTCGATAAAGATCGAGGGCGAGAACGCCTACGGATATCTCAAGAGCGAGAGCGGAGTTCACCGCCTCGTCAGGATTTCCCCCTTCGACGCCTCCGGCAGGCGTCAGACCTCCTTCTCCGCCGTCGAGGTAATGCCCGAGATAACCGACGATAACGAGATAGAGATCCGCGAGGACGATATCGAGATGCAGGTCTTCCGCTCCTCCGGAGCAGGCGGTCAGAAGGTCAACAAGACCTCCTCCGCCGTCCGTCTCATCCATAAGCCGACGGGCATAGTCGTCTCCTGCCAGGTGGAGCGCAGCCAGTATCAGAACCGCGACGCCTGTATGGCGATGCTGAGAGCGAAGCTCGCCGAGATAAAGGAGCGCGAGCACCTTGATAAGATCAGCGATATCAAGGGCGTTCAGATGAAGATCGACTTCGGCTCCGCTATACGAAGCTACGTATTTATGCCCTACACTCTCGCGAAGGACGCGAGAACGGGCTTTGAAAACGGAAACATCAACGCCGTTATGGACGGGGATATCGACGGATTTATAAACGCCTATCTCACGATGAAGGCCGGAGAGTAAAAACATTAAAAACGATATCGGCGGGCGCACAGCGCCCGCCGATGGTTTTTATTATCCTTCTATCACGTCCGCTAAACAGTCGCCGAAATATCGGACCGCGGCAAGCGCCTCCGGAAGTGTGTTCCCCGTGCATCCGACCTCGACGATGAGCGAGCCCTCCGTCGCGTGCTGGTTATACCTGTACTGGCTCAGTTTGATAGGTCTTGCGAGGGACGGGTACTTTTCGCACATCGAATACTGTATTTTTAAGGCAAAGGCGAGGTTTTTCTCCCAGTTCGGGTGCTTGAGCCCAGAGGCGTTCGTTCCGACGACGAAGCCCACCTGGGCGCAGGGCGAGTCGCCCACGTCCGCAACGGTCTTATATACCGTTCCGTCCTTGCCCTCGAGGGCGTCGCGGTGAAGGTCGATAACTATCCCGATATCGGGGTACTCCGAGATATCCGTCTTAATCGCGGAAAGGGCGCGGGAATAGCTCAGGTTATAGTTCGGATAGTCGTAAAGCCCCGTGTCGTGGATGACCTTTATTCCCCGCGCCTCGAGAACTGATTTCAGCTCCTCGCCCACTCTCAGGACGTTCTGCTCCTCGTTTAGAGTTCTGAACGGGTCGGACGCCACGTAGCTGTTCTCCCCGTCCGGCATATAAGCCTCAGTCGCGTGGGAGTGGATTATCAGCACGGTCACGCCGGAAAAGTCTATATCCGAGTTTAAAAGCGCCTCGATATCCGGTGAAAGCTCCGTTTTGTTTTTTATCTCTATATTCCCGGCAGAGAGCGTTCCGCCGTCCTTTGGCACTGGCTGAGGCTCCGGCTTCTCCGCCTCGGAAGGCGGGTCGTTTACCTCGTTCCTCGGAGTGTAGATAAGGTCAGGCGCGGTCTCCTCCGCCCCGGGCTCGGGCTCAGGCGCGGGCGAAGGCTCAGGCTCGTCCTCTTTTTCCACGGTCACGCGCGCACGAAGCTCCGCCGAGATGATAAGCTCCGGCAGGCTCGACGACCAGAAAAGCTCCTTTGCCCGCGCGGCAAAAGCCGACGAGGCGAGGAGCATAGAGCCCACAGCGGTCAAAACGGCGGCAAGCGGAAATATAAGCCTCAGAAAAGGCTGAAGCTTTTTAAACACCTTTTTGCTCATCATTCGTACCTCCGCTTAAATCTATGCTTGGAGGCGTCTGCGATATTCCCCGTTTACTTTTTTGACCGGAGGTATTATAATGTCGCAAAAGGAAGTGATAAGGTTGAAACAAGTTTCAACCTTATTTGAAATAGAAGCCGTTTTTCTCGCCCCTGACGGGGCAACCGAAAAACATGGCATATTATGACCATTCCTATTATGGTCATTTTGTGCCTTTCAGTGCAGAAGAAAGGAATGGTCATAATAATGACAAAAACTTACTATCCGAAGGGAGTTTGCTCCCGGAAATACGAGATCGACCTTGAGGACGGGATAATCAAAGACATCCGCATCACCGGCGGCTGCAACGGAAACTTGAACGGCATCGCCTCGCTTATCCGCGGCCGCAAGGCGGAGGAGATCATCCCCCTGATTCGCGGCACTCAGTGCGGAGGCCGCCCCACCTCCTGCCCCGACCAGATCGCGAGGGCTCTCGAGGAGGCTCTCGCCGAGGAAGCCAAATGAGATATACAACGGTTATTTTCGACCTTGACGGCACCCTTTTGAACACGCTCGAGGATATTAAAGACAGCGTGAACGCCACGATGCGTCATTTTGGTTACGCTGAGCGCAGCCTCGACGAAATACGCGCCTTCGTCGGAAACGGGGCGGGGAATCTGATCGCCCGCTGCCTTCCCGGCGGCAGAGACGAGCCCGGCTTCGACGATATCCTCGCCTGGTACGACGGGTATTACACGGAGCACAGCCTTATAAAGACTGCCCCATACCCCGGGATAATCGACCTTCTCCGCGAGCTTAACCGCCGCGAATTTAAGCTTGCGGTGGTATCTAATAAGCAGGATCCGGTGGTAAAGACGCTTGCGCGGAAGTTCTTTTCCGGCCTCATCTCCGTCGCCGTGGGCGAGAGCGCCGGCGTCGCCCGCAAGCCCGCTCCAGACTCTGTGCTCTCCGCTATGCGTGAGCTTTGGAGCGAGCCCTTCGAGTGCGTTTACGTCGGCGACAGCGAGGTGGATATCGCGACCGCCCGCGCCGCAGGAATACCCTGCATTTCGGTGAGCTGGGGCTTTCGCAGCCGCGAGCTTCTTAAAGATCACGGCGCCGCGACAATTATAAGCAAGCCCTCCGAGCTATTAAAAGAGCTGTGAGTTTTTCGGAAACTCACAGCTCTTTTTTCACGTATTTTATGTATTCTACGTTTCCCTTCTCTTCCGAGGTCTTCACCATAAAGTCGTAGGCCCTGTCGCGAAGCTCCCGTTTTGCCTCACGCGGCGGAAGCGAGGGGTCGGGGTACATAGGCTCGGAAAGCGTTACCGTCATTCCCGGCTTTTTCGCAAGGGCGAAAAGGCCGCGCCTTTTTCTGAACGTGGTGACCATCACGATAACCGGCGCCTTCTCCTCGACCGGGTAGCGGAAGGACACGTCGCGGAAGTTCCTTATCCCCGTGTAAAAGGGCCAGATATGCGCCTCGGGGTATATGCCGATAGCCCCGCCCTCCGCGTATCTCTCACGCACGGCCGCAAGAAAGCCGCGCATGCCGTCAAGCTCGGTCGGTATCGGAAGGCAGCCTATCATCATAACGAAATGCTTTAAAAGCGGTATGCTGACGGCGTCCGGATTTGCGATAACGTAAGCCTTTTTCGGAAACGACGCCATTGCGGGGATAAAGGCGTCGAGCCCACGGGTATGGTTCCCGTAGAGGAAAAAGCCGCTTTTGCCGACCTTTTTGACAGCCTTCCTGTTCTCAAATTTCAGCCCGAGGTAGAGCTTCGACACGAGATAGACGAGCGGCACGGCGATAACGTAATACGCGATAAAGGCGAAAATCCGCCAAATTACGCCGCGCCGAATAAACTTAAACTCCGCCCCGACCTTCGCCGTGGTTATATCGTTTCCCGCGAAGTCGTCGTTCAGCTCGTCGGACCAGTATATAACTTTCTCAGCCTTCATTCTTCTTATTCCTCACGACGGAGATCATCATCTCCTCCATTCTGTCCATACACCTGTCGAAATCAAAGCGGGAAGCGTAGCCCAGATAGTCGCGCGAGCATTTCTCCCTCTCCTCCGGGTGCTCTATCCAGAAATCGAGCTTTTTTGCGAGATCCGCCGGGTCGTTTACGCGAAACAGGTTGTTCTCACCGAGGGCGAAGGCTCTCGTTGCGCTTCTCGGCGAATCGGCGATCAGCGGAGTGCGCCCGCAGGCGATGGCCTCAAGGCAGCTTATCGCCTCTATCTCGATCTCGGCGGGATGCACGTAAAGGTCCGCCGTGTTGATCGTCCTGACAAGCTCCTCGCGCGAAAAAAATTTCATAACGGGCTCGTTAAGCCCGCGCTTTTTCGCCCGCTCCCTGAGTTTTTCCTCAAGCGGTCCCGCCCCGGCGAAAACGAGCCGGAGCTTATCTTTGTACTTCGAGAGGGCAGCCCCGTCTATCAGCACCTTGTGGCTCTTCTCCGGGCTGTAGCGGCCTATGAAGAGAACGGTGAACTTATCCCTCAGCTCCTCCGGCTTCTCGCACGGGACGGGTCTGAACTCCTTTGCCACCCCGTTTGAAATTATGTACCGCGGCGTCGGCCCTACCACGTCCTCAAACGTGTCGCAGATAAAGCGCGAGGGATAGTGTATCCCGTCGCAGTATTTATATACCCTGTTGTAAAACGCCCTGTAGGCTATCCTTCCGGCAAGGCGGACGTCCTTTAAAAATATATGCCCCGTCACGTTTTCCGCCTGGCAGTGGAAGCCCGCCGTAAGCGGTATTCCGTGCTCGTGCGCGTAGTGCGCCGCCGCCTTTCCCATTGAGAAAGGTATCATAACGTGGATTATGTCAACGTCGCAAAGTGCCGCCTCCAGAACTGCCATATCCGCCTTTGCGGGGGCTACTCCGTTTTTCTTAACGTAGTTATTCAGCGGCCCGAAATCAAAGGTCGGGCAGACAAAAAAGCCCTCCTGCCCCCTTCTCTCCTCGTCGGAGCAGACGACTCTGACCTCGTGTCCCTTCTTTTTCAGGCTCTCGATAAGATTATACGCCGCTATTGTGGTGCCGTTGTTCTTTTCACCCAGCACGTCGCATACGACCGTGACCTTCAATTAATATCACTCCCGCTAACTTTCTATTATTCCGCATGATTATACCACCCCGCTCATTTCTTTTCAATATTCGCAGTTTACATAACGTTCGGCTGTTTAAATCTTTTTGCAAAAATGTCAAAAAAACGCAAAAAGTCCGTTGACATTTTGGGGATTTGAATATATAATCACGAACGTACTGGAATGATATCTCTTCGCTGTCTGGCGTCTTTCGCGTCGCATCGACGAAGCGCCACCGGCGATTTTTTTATTGTCCTTGTACATAATCCCTTAGGAGGTAAAAGAAAATGAATAATGGCACTGTAAAATGGTTCAACCAGGAGAAGGGCTACGGCTTCATCTCCAACGACAACGGAAGCGGCGACGTGTTCGTACATTTCTCCGCCATCCAGATGGACGGATATAAGACCCTGGCCGAGGGCCAGAAGGTCACCTATGACACCGAGCCCGATCCCCGCGACAGCTCCAAGCAGCGCGCTGTGAATGTTGTCCCCGTAAAGGCTGAGTAATTAAAGTAATAAAAGATCAGGACGAGCCATTTGGTTCGCCCTGATCTTTTTTGCGCGATTTATGAAATAATTGTTAAATGCGAAAAGGGCTCTTGACATTCTTTGACTATGGTGGTAAATTAGCACTCGAAAGTCAAGAGTGCTAATTTGTGAGGACGCTATGGAGCTATCGGAAAGAAAAAAGAGAATACTTTCCGCCGTCGTCGAGGAGTATATCGCCTCGGCGGAGCCGGTCGGCTCGAAGCGCGTGCTCGAGCTCTCCGGGCTCGACTTCTCGCCCGCCACCGTTCGCGCCGAGCTCGCCGCCCTTGAAAGGGCGGGTTATCTCGAGCAGCCGCACACCTCGGCGGGGAGGATACCGACCTCGGCGGGCTACCGGCTCTACGTAAACGAGCTTATGACGAGAAAGAAGCTCGACGGGGACGAGGCGGACAGGATAAACCGCGGTCTCGGCACGAGCCGCGAGCCGGGCAAGCTCATGGGCGACGCCGGAAGGCTCGCCACCGAGCTCACGAGCTACCCCTCCCTGACGATAACCGCGCCGAAGGCGCTGACGGTCAAGCGGTTCGATCTCATCTATCTCGACCCTAACAGCTTCATAATCGTGCTTTTACTGAGCGACAATGAGGTCAAAAACAAGCTGGTAAAGCTCCCCTTCTCCTTTGACGAAGCGATTGTAAAAAGGCTCTCCGCCGTGTTCAACGCATCCTTTGCCGGCATAGCCGAGGAGAAGATGACGCCCCTTCTGATCGAGAGCGCGGAGCGCGGGGCGGGAGACTCGATGGGTCTTGCCGGGGTCATCGCGAGCTTCGCCATTGAGGCTCTGAAAACGGCGAAGGAGAGTGAAACGGTGTTCTCAGGCGGCGAGAGCCTTCTGAAAATACCGGAGTTTCAGGACAGCGACAAGGCGCACAAGCTCATGAGCTATTTTTCCGGCGACGGAGCTCAGCGCATACCCGCTCTCGGCGGGAACGGCGACGTCCGGGTCCTCATCGGGCCGGAGAACATCGCCGAGGAGCTTCGCGACACGAGCGTAGTCCTCGCGAGCTACGACGCCGGGGACAACACGAGGGGGCTCATCGGAGTCGTCGGCCCCACGCGAATGGATTATTCAAAGGTCGCGGCGAAGCTGAGCTACATCGCCGACGGACTTTCCAAGCTTCTCTCCGGGGGCATGCTTCCGCCCGCCGGATTCGGAAAGCTTATGATAAGCGAAGGAGATGACAAGCGTGAAAGATAAGGATAAGGAAAAGAAGGCGCCGGAGCCGCAGGGGCCGGAGACCGAAGCCCCCGCCGAAGAGGCGGAAGAGGCGAAGGCGGCGCCCGAGGCGCCCGACGTCGACGCACTTTTAGCGGCGGAAAAGGAGAAATATCTCCGTCTCGCCGCGGAATACGATAACTACAGAAAGCGCAGTCAGAAGGAGAGAGAGTCGATCTTCCGCGACGTAAAGGCGGACACGGTGACGAAGCTCCTCCCCGTCTACGACAATCTTGAGCGGGCGCTGAAGGCCGAATGCTCAGACCCGCAGTACAAAAAGGGCGTCGAGCTCACGATGACTCAGCTCAAAACGATATTCGACGATCTCGGCGTAAAGCCGATCGAGGCTGTGGGCGAGAAATTCGACCCCACTCTGCACAACGCGGTAATGCACACGGAATCGGACGAGCACGACGAGGGCGTTATAGTCGAGGAGTTTCAAAAGGGCTTTCTCCTCGGCGACAAGGTGATAAGGTTCTCCCTCGTCAAGGTCGCAAATTAAAACAGTATACAACCTGAAATTTTAAGGAGGAAATATAAAATGTCAAAGATAATCGGTATAGATCTCGGCACCACCAACAGCTGCGTCGCCGTTATGGAGGGCGGCGAGCCCGTCGTCATCGCCAACGTAGAGGGCGCCCGCACCACCCCGTCAGTCGTCGCCTTCTCCAAAGACGGCGAGAGAATGGTCGGACAGGTCGCGAAGCGCCAGGCTATCACGAACCCGGACCGCACCATCGCCTCGATAAAGCGCGAGATGGGCTCCAACTACAAGGTAACGATAGATAACAAGAGCTACGCGCCCCAGGAGATAAGCGCGATGGTGCTCCAGAAGCTCAAGTCCGACGCCGAGGCATATCTCGGCCAGAAGGTCACCGAGGCCGTCATCACAGTTCCCGCCTACTTCACCGACGCTCAGCGCCAGGCGACGAAGGACGCGGGCCGCATCGCCGGTCTCGACGTTAAGCGCATTATAAACGAGCCGACCGCCGCCGCTCTCGCCTACGGCCTCGACAAGGAGCAGGATCAGAAGATCATGGTCTACGACCTCGGCGGCGGCACCTTCGACGTGTCCATCCTCGAAATCGGCGACGGAGTTATCGAGGTTCTTGCCACGGCGGGCAACAACCGCCTCGGCGGCGACGACTTCGACGCGGAGATCGTTAAGTACCTCGTTAACGAGTTCAAGAAGTCCGACGGAGTGGATCTCTCCTCCGACCGCGTCGCCATGCAGCGCCTGCGCGAGGCCGCCGAGAAGGCGAAGTGCGACCTCTCCGGAGTTACTACGGCGAACATCAACCTGCCCTACATCACCGCCGACGCCACCGGCCCGAAGCATATGGACGTCACCATCACGAGGGCGAAGTTCAACGAGCTCACCGCCCACCTCGTTGAGGCGACCGCAGGCCCCGTCCGTCAGGCTATGAGCGACGCCGGCCTCACCGGAGCCGATATATCCAAGGTCCTTATGGTCGGCGGCTCGAGCCGCATCCCCGCCGTTCAGGATATGGTAAAGCGCCTTACCGGCAAGGATGGCTTCAAGGGCATCAACCCGGACGAGTGCGTCGCCATCGGCGCCGCCATCCAGGGCGGAGTTCTCGGCGGCGACGTTGAGGGCATCCTCCTGCTCGACGTTACTCCCCTCTCTCTCGGCATCGAGACCCTCGGCGGAGTATTCACCAAGATAATCGAGCGCAACACCACGATACCCACGAACAAGAAGCAGATATTCTCCACCGCTGCCGACAATCAGACGAGCGTTGAGGTCAACGTTCTCCAGGGCGAGCGCGAGATGGCGCAGTACAACAAGTCCCTCGGCCGCTTCCACCTCGACGGTATAGCCCCCGCAAGGCGCGGCATCCCGCAGATCGAGGTCAGCTTCGATATCGACGCGAACGGCATCGTTAACGTCTCCGCGAAGGATCTCGGCACCGGCAAGGAGCAGCATATAACCATCACCTCCTCGACCAATATGTCCAAGGAGGACATCGACAAGGCTGTCCGCGAGGCCGAGCAGTTCGCCGCCGAGGACGCGAAGAAGAAGGAGGAGGTCGACGTCCGCAACCAGGGCGACCAGATGGTCTATCAGACCGAGAAGCTTTTGAGCGAGAACGGCGACAAGTTCCCCGCCGCCGAGAAGGCCGAGGTCGAATCCGCCCTCGCAAATCTGAAGACCGCCCTCTCCGGCAACAACACCGAGTCCATCAAGTCCGCCACCGAGGCTCTTACCCAGGCCTTCTACAAGGCTTCTGAAAAGCTCTACGCAAACGCCAACCCGCAGGGCGCTCAGGGCTTTGACCCGAACAACTTCACCGGCGGACAGGGCGGAGCCCAGAACGGTCAGAACGGCGGCTATTACGACGCCGACTATGAGGTCGTGGACGACGACAAGAAATAATTGACTATTAACCAGGCGGGGGCCCTGCCCCCGCCATTGCGGCGTTATGGAGAACGGTATGGCAAACGAAAATAAACGCGATTACTACGAGGTCCTCGGCCTTCAAAAGAGCGCAAGCGAGGACGAGATAAAAAAAGCCTTCCGCAAGGCGGCAAAGGAGAACCACCCCGACCTGCACCCCGGCGATAAGGAGGCGGAGGCCCGCTTCAAGGAGATCAACGAGGCCTACGAGGTACTGTCCGACCCCGATAAGAAGAGCCGCTACGATCAGTTCGGCTTTGCGGGCGTCGACCCCAACTTCGGCGCGGGGGCTGGCGGAGCCTACTCCGGCGGCTTCGGCGACTTCGACCTGGGCGATATATTCGGCAACATATTCGGCGGCGGCTTCGGCGGCTCAGCCCGCACGCGCAACTCCCCGATGAAGGGCGAGAGCATCCGCCAGAACGTATCCATATCCTTTGAGGAGGCCGCCTTCGGCTGCGACAAGAAGATAACCTTCAACCGCGTCGAGACCTGCCCGGACTGCGGCGGCTCAGGCTGCGCGCCCGGATCCTCGCCTCAGACCTGCCCCGACTGCCGCGGCACCGGCACCGTAGTCACCCAGCGGCAGACGATGTTCGGCGTTATGCAGACGCAGACGGACTGCCCGAAATGCGGCGGAAGAGGCAAGATAATAAACGATCCGTGCAAAAAATGCCGCGGCCTCGGAAATGTGCGGCGGCAGAAGAGCATCGACTTCTCTATCCCCGCCGGAATCGACGACGGGCAAACCGTCTCGAAGCGCGGCGAGGGCCACGCGGGCTTGAACGGCGGGCCGAACGGCGACCTTCTCGTTTCCGTCAGCGTCCGTCCGCACGAGTATTTCACCCGCGAGGGCACGAGCGTCCTCCTCACCTACCCGATTAGCGTCACTCAGGCTATTCTCGGCGCCGAGGTCGAGGTGCCGACACTGGACGGAAAGGTGAAGTACACGATACCGGAGGGCACCCAGTCCGGCACGGTATTCCGCCTGCGCGGAAAGGGAATACCCTACCTCCGCAGCCAGGACAGGCGCGGCGACCAGTTCGTCACCGTTTCCGTGGAGATCCCGAAGGGGCTGACGAAGGAGCAGCGCGAGCTCGTGGAAAAGCTCGCCTCCTCGATGAACGAAAAATCGCCCAATCTGAAAAAGAAAAAGTTTTGGGAGAAATAAAAACCGCGGCCGGGCTACAAAGCCCGGCCGCAGTTTTATATTCGCTTTTATACGATTTTTAAGTACATCACGCTGTAGGGCGGGAGCTCTATCCCGCCGGCAACGCTCTTTTCCTCGCCGGTCAGCAGATCTACCGCCTTTTCGCCCCAGTTGAAGCGGGCGAAGAAGGGTGAGCCGTCGATATTGACGGCTACGAGGACTGTCTCCCCGTCGCAGGTGCGGCGGAAAACGGTCTGCTTATTCGTGAGCACGAGGTCGCCGAAGTCGCCGTAGCACAGGGCCTTTGACTCCTTATGCGCCTTCGCCATCGCGGCGATCTTATCGGTGAGCTCGTTCCACTCCGGCTTATCTATCGCGGGACGGAGGCCCCAGTCGCCGCCGCGCTTGTCGCCCTCGACGCCCCATTCGCTGCCGTAGTATATCTGGGGTATGCCCGGCATTCCGAAAAGGATGCCGTAGTCGAGGGGCAGGTGGTCCTTGTTTACAAGTATGCTCGCGGCGCGGGAAACGTCGTGGTTATCCGCGAAGCAGTAGAGGTGCTTGCCCTTGTAGAGCGTCCAGGGCTCGGGGCCGAACTGGCGCTTGAGGCTGTGGACGATCTCGAAGAGGTTATAGGAGTTGAGCGCAGACCAGAGACCCTTATAGCACTCGTAGTTCGTGCAGGAATGTAAAAGCCCGTTTCCGACCCATCGGTTGTAGTCGCCGTGCAGCGTCTCGCCGAGGAGGAAGAACTCGCGGCCGCAGTTATCGGAGAACCAGCGGAGCTGGCGGATGAAGTCGGGCTCGAGTGAATATGCGACGTCGAGGCGGAGCCCGTCGATATCGAACTCATCTATCCAGTATTTTATCGTGTCGACGAGGTAATCGCGGACGGCGGGGTTTCTGAGGTTCAGCTTCACGAGCTCGTAATGCCCCTCCCATCCCTCGTACCAAAAGCCGTCGTTATACGCGGAGTTGCCGTCGAAATTGACGTGGAACCAATCCCTGTACGGGCTTTCCCATCTCTTTTCGCGCACGTCGCGGAAGGCGAAGAAGTTGCGGCCGACGTGGTTGAACACCCCGTCGACGATGACCTTGATGCCCGCCTCGTGGCAGGCGTCCACGAGAGCGCGAAAATCCGCGTTCGTGCCGAGGCGGCAGTCGATCTTTCTGTAATCGCGGGTATCGTACCCGTGGGTATCGCTCTCGAACACCGGGGAGAAGTATATGGCGTTCGCCCCGAGCTTTTTTATATGGGGGAGCCAGTCGGCGATCTTTCCGAGCCGATTTACGGTCACCCCGTCGTTATCCCTCGGCGCTCCGGTTATTCCGAGGGGGTAGATCTGATAAAAAACGCTGTTTTCAGCCCACATAGGTTTCTTTCTCCTTCAAAAAAACTTATTTTATTATATCAGCAATCCGTTTTTATTCAAGCTTTACTTTCACCAAATGTCCTGCTAAAATCAGAGTATATTTTTATTTGAGGTGGTTTTTCATGCTGTACCGCGAGAACAAAAAGGGCGATAAGCTCTCGATCCTCGGCTTCGGCTGTATGCGCTTTCCCCGCTCCGGCGGAAAGATAGACGAGGAGAAGACGGAAAAGCTGATACTTTCGGCCTACGAGAGCGGAGTAAACTACTATGACACCGCCTATCTCTACGGCGGGAGCGAGGAAGTCCTCGGCCGCATACTGAATAAGCACGGCCTGCGCGAGAAGGTCAAGATCGCGACGAAGCTGCCGCACTCCGGCTGCCACACGCCCGAGGATATCGAGCGCCTGTTCCAGATATCCCTCTCCCGCCTCGGGACGGACTACGTCGATAACTACCTTATGCACAACGTCTCCTCCTTTGCCCAGTGGGAGAGCCTTGTCGCCGCGGGCGTTGAGGGCTGGATAGCCGAAAAGAAGGCGGAGGGCTCGATAAGAAATATCGGCTTTTCCTACCATGGCTCGCTCGTAGACTTCAAGAAGCTTGTCGACGCCTACGACTGGGATTTCTGCCAGATACAGTATAACTACGCGAACGAGACCTATCAGGCGGGAAAGGAGGGTCTGAGATACGCAAGCTCGAAGGGCCTTCCCGTTATAATAATGGAGCCGCTTCTCGGCGGCCAGCTCGCGGCGAAGCTGCCGGACAAGGCGAAGGCGGAGTTTCAAAAGCGCTCGGGCGGCGATCCCGTTCAGGCGAGCGTATCGTGGGCTCTGCGCTGGCTTTGGGATCAGCCGGAGGTAACGGTCGTCCTCTCCGGCATGAACGAGCCTGAGCAGCTTGAGGCTAATCTTAAATCCGCCGACCTCGGGCTCGCAAATTCCTTCACCGACGAGGACAGGGAGATGTTCTCCCGCGTGCTCTCTATCTTCCGCCAGAGCTACCGCATACCCTGCACGGGCTGCAGCTACTGTATGCCCTGCGTCAAGGGGATAAACATACCCGCCGTCTTCGCCGCCTATAACTCATCCTATTCGCAGAGCCTGTTTACCGGCCTTTTCGGCTACGCGATGAGCGTCGGCGCGCACGGGAATTTCCCGCATTACGCATCCGACTGCATAAGCTGCGGAAAATGCATGAAGCACTGCCCGCAGAAAATAAAGATACCCGAGGAGATGAAGCGCGTCAGACGCAGGCTCCAGGTCCCGGGTATGAAGACGATAATGAAGATCTATACGAAAAGAGAGCAGAAGTGAGATTTTGCCGTGGAATATAAGCTTATCAGGTCGCGCAGAAAGACGCTGGGGCTTGAGATAAAGCTGGGCGAAATAATCGTCCGCGCCCCGCTCCGCTGCCCGAAGCGCGAGATAGACCGCTTTCTAATAAGCCGCGCCGACTGGATTGCGCCCCGCCTTGCCGCCTCGAAGGCGGAAGCGGAAAAGGCCGCCGCCTCTCCGATAGGCGAGGCTGAGCAGGAGAAGCTTAAAAAGGCCGCCCGCGAATATTTACCCGCCCGCGCGGAGTTTTATGCGCAGAAGCTCGGCGTAAGCTTTGGTAGCATCACCGTGCGCTGTCAGAAGACCCGCTGGGGAAGCTGCTCCAAGAAAGGCGCTCTAAGCTTCAACTGCCTACTTATGCTCGCCCCGCCCGACGTCATCGACAGCGTCGTAGTGCACGAGCTCTGCCATCTTAGGCACTTCGACCACTCCCCCGCCTTTTACGCCGACGTCTTATCCGTCCTTCCCGATTACAGGCGCTCGGAGGCTTGGCTCAAAACCGAAGGCCTCGCCCTCATCGCCCGCGCGAGCCCGTAAGCCCGCTCTCAGCATTCCTTGGAAGGAGAATGAAAATGCGAAAACTCACCG
>ONGN01000120.1 GCA_900317385.1 uncultured Eubacteriales bacterium | reverse complement strand
CTCGGTGGGCTCGGTGGGCCCGGTCTGAGGCATTACTGCAACGACCTTCATCGTCACGGACGCACTCTTGCCGCTTACGGGATCAGTTGCCGTTATCGTGACCTCTCCCGGGGAAAGAGCCTTTACCGTTTTGGTTATAGTCTCTCCGGCTCCGTCGGCCCCGCTGCCGCTTCCGGCGCTGTTTTCGCTCGCTGTTACGAACTCGACCTCTCCTGCGCCCTCCTGCGTCCACTCTATCTCGCCAAGCTCAGCATCCTCCGGCTCGTAGGTGAGCGTGAGCACTGCGGTGCTGGGGTCGCTGTTTGTGTAGATCGTATCGCTGTCTGCGGTGAGGGTCAGGGTATCTGGGCCATTCTTCTCCCACTGGGCGGTAAACGTGTAAACGCCCTCGTCCTCTCTCATATCCCATCCGGTGAGGGTATACCCGTCTCGGGTAAGCTCGTCGTGGCTAAACTCCTCGCCGTCGACAAGGTCGTATTCCTTTACATCCGTGTTTCCGTCCGCCCAATGTCCGCCGTTCGGGTCGTCCTTTATGCCCTTAACGACAGTCCACGTCTCATCGCAGCCGTCAATCGGGACCAGGTTTTTGACTACGATATAGCCTTCCACTATGGGCTCATTCCATGAAGAAGCCAGCGTTCTTGGGTCAAACCCGAAGGTTCCGCCGGAAATACGATAGTATGTTGAATTTCGGGATCCCTGGATGTCCTTGTGTATAGTGCCGCCTGAGATAGTAACGCCGGGGCCGAAAGCCAAATGAATTGTCTCGATTTGTCCTATGATATCTCCGCTGATGATATTGATCATACCCCCGTCAGTTATCAGCATACCGGTAGCAGAAACGCCGTCAACCTTTACCTCGGAGGAATATGCGACAAGGATATTTGCTTCCAGCGTGCCGGGCTCATCTGTAGAGTCATAAAGCGTAAGGTTGGCGTTGCCGCCTGCGGAAAGCATAGACGAACCCTTAAGTACATGCCCTCTGAGATCGATAAATACGTGCTCATCGGTGTTAATGAACGTATGGAGCTCCATATCATCTTCAAGATAATAGTATCCGCCGGGCAGCATAAATCTCTCATACCCGTCGAATCTGGCATCCCACCCCGTATATAAGCTTTCTCCTAATACGTCCTCTGTAAGCGGTTTAGCTTCCTCTCCCTCCGCGCTTGCGGCGACGGTAAACAGCCCAACGCACATAACGAGAGCAAGGCATAGCGCAAAAAGCTTTCGTGCTTTCTTCATCATTTTTTCATCCCTTCGGGGTATTTTTTACGCTTTAAGCCCCATTCTTCTTCACGTCGGAAAAAATATAACACAGCGCCCGCGCAAAAACAACTTGCGCGGGCGCATAATAGAGGCTTGAAATTTTTTTTTATTTTTTCGCGGGGTTTATCGTATTCTCCTTGAGCACTACGTCGTGGGCGCCGCCCTCGACTATGCTGGTCGCGGAGACGAGGGTTATCTTCGCCTTCTCCTGAAGCTCTGGGATTGTGATGGCGCCGCAGTTGCACATCGTGTGCTTCACCTTTGAGAGAGTGAGGGCTACGTTATCGTGCAGGGAGCCGGCGTAGGGCACGTAGGAATCGACGCCCTCTTCAAAAGCCATACCCGCCTTGCCGCCGACGTCGTACCTCTGCCAGTTGCGGGCTCTCGCGCTGCCCTCGCCCCAATACTCCTTCATATAGCTGCCGCCGATGGAAACGCGGCGGGAGGGGCTTTCGTCGAACCTTGCGAAGTAGCGGCCGAGCATAAGGAAGTCGGCGCCCATAGCAAGCGCGAGGGTGAAGTGGTAATCGTGGACTATTCCGCCGTCAGAGCAGACGGGGACGTAAATCCCGGTCTCCTTCGCGTATCTGTCGCGCTCGGCGCAAACGTCGATGAGGGCGGTAGCCTGTCCGCGGCCGATGCCCTTCTGCTCTCTCGTGATGCAGATCGAGCCGCCGCCGATGCCGACCTTCACGAAGTCGGCTCCGCAGTCGGCGAGGAAGCGGAAGCCCTCGGAATCGACCACGTTTCCGGCACCGACCTTGACGGAGTCGCCGTAGTTATCCCTTATCCACTTGATCGTGCGCTTCTGCCACTCGGAAAAGCCCTCGGATGAGTCGATGCAGAGGACGTCGGCTCCCGCCTCGATAAGGGCGGGGACGCGCTCGGCGTAGTCTCTCGTGTTTATTCCGGCGCCTACGATGAACTTCTTGTGCGCGTCGAGGAGCTCGAGGGGATTCTCCTTATGGCTGTCGTAGTCCTTGCGGAATACGAAGTACATAAGCCTGCCCTCGTCGTCCACTATCGGGAGGTTGTTTATCTTGTTATCCCAGATGATATCGTTCGCTTCCTTGAGGGTGGTCTCCTTCGGGGCGACGACGAGGCGGGAGAGCGGGGTCATAAAGGTCTCGACCTTCTCTTCGCCCGTCATGCGGGATATGCGGTAATCGCGGCTCGTGACTATGCCGAGGAGCTTTCCGTTCGGCGTTCCGTCCTCGGTGACGGCTACGGTGTTGTGCCCCGTGCGGGCAGTTACGGTGAGGACGTCCTTCAGCGTGTCGGAGGGCTTTACGTTTGAGTCGGAGGGAACGAAGCCCGCCTTGTAAGCCTTCGCTCTCGCGACCATGGCGGCCTGATCGGCTATCGTCTGGCTGCCGTAGATGAAGCTCACTCCGCCCTCCTTGGCGAGGGCCACCGCCATACGGTCGTCGGAAACGGCCTGCATTATGGCGCTCGTCATCGGTATGTTCATATAGATGTCCGAGGGCTCGCCCACCTTGTGCTTAACGAGGGGCGTTCTGAGGCTGACCTTATCCGGCACGCATTCCGCGCTTGAATAACCGGGGATCAGCAGATACTCCGAAAACGTTCTTGATGGCTCCTGAAAAATAAATGCCATGGCGCGTTCCTCCCAATTAAGATTATTAGTCGTAGGATATCAGAAAGGCGGCCTTTCGTCAAGAGAAAAACCGCCTAAATTCGCCGTTATTTTCTGTCCCTCTGATAGTAAAACATATACTGCTGGGCAAGGCCGGCGTTTTCGCCGAACACGGAGGTATCGAGCCCGTTCGGATAGTGCTCCGCTATCGCCTTTTTTATCCAAACGTCTATTGGGAATGCCGACGGCATCCTGAGCGAGAAGAGGACTACGCAGTTCGCAACCTTCTCACCTATGCCCGGAAGCTCCATCAGGCGGCGCTTCGCCTCGGCGTACTCAAGCTTGGAAAGCGCCTCGAGGTCAAGCCTGCCCTCCGAAACCATACGGGCGGCGTTCAGTATGTATGGGGCGCGGTATCCCGAGCGAAGCGGCTCAAGCTCCCGCTCGGAGAGCGCCGCCACT
This sequence comes from uncultured Eubacteriales bacterium, assembly GCA_900317385.1. GTDB lineage: Bacteria > Bacillota > Clostridia > Oscillospirales > Oscillospiraceae > RUG626. The sequence continues at coordinate 934 of ONGN01000120.1, read as the reverse complement.
CTCTCGGCATCGGGAAAGGCTCGGTATTCCCTGCCCTCAAGCTCAGTTCCCTCGCCCCAGAGCGAGGACATCGTCTCGACTATCTTCTTGATCCTCGGGATGTTGTTGCACTGGCTTATGATGAAGGAGCAGAGAGCCTCCCACCTGTCCTGGTTCAGTATCCTGATACCCCTGCCGTACTCCGAGGCGGCGAGCATATAGTCGTCCACCGCGCAGAGCTTCCGTCTCCGGGCGTAGTTCGAGCCGAAGTCGAAGTAATCGCTCCAAACGGTCTCGAAATCCTCGATCGTACCTGTTATGTAAACCGAGCCCCTGTCCTCACGGACTCTTGCCGCCCTGCCGAGGGCGACGCCGGTATAGCTCCCGTCCGGGTTTTCGTTCCAGCGGAAGCACTGGCCGCAGTCGAATATCTTCTTCGCGGAGAAATCGTCCTCCGGCGTTATCTTTATCTCGTTTCCCGCCGTCTCTATCCTCATAGCGCCCTCCAAATCTATCTATAGCCTTATAATACAACCCTTTTTCTCCGGGTACAAGTATAAATCTCGGCGATCCCGGAAAAGAAAATATTGCTATTTCAAAAAGACCGTTGTATAATCCGGGTATATTGCAGAGTAGGCCTGCGAGCGTTAAGTGCCGGGGGGACGGAGAGTTGCCCCCCGGACGAAAAGCTTTTTGCTTGCGGTTCGCCGGCCGCATCCCGCTGCATCAGAAGATAGGTATATCTCCTCTTGTAGTACGAATGATTCTGCAAAGGAGGTATTTTTTTATGAAATTTATGAAAACAGTGATCCGCTCTCTTACCTGCTCGGCGCGGGAGATAAAAAAGCTCCGCGTTCTCACCGCCTGCGCCATACTCGCCGCCCTCGCCGTGGCTTTAAACTACGTCGCGAGCATCAACATCGGGCCGTACATCAAGATCGGCTTTTCCGGGATA
>ONGN01000050.1 GCA_900317385.1 uncultured Eubacteriales bacterium | reverse complement strand
TCGAGCCCCATCGCGAGGGCTGAGGCGAGGAAGCCGGAATTTAATATCTCCCTCTGCGGAAGCCCGAAGCTGACGTTCGAAACGCCCAGCACGGTGCGAACGCCGAGCCGCTCCTTAACGAGCCGGACGGCGCGGAGCGTTTCGCCCGCAAGCGCCTGATCGGTCGATACGGTGAGCACGAGGCAGTCTATGAGAATATCCTCTCTCGGTATCCCGAGGCTGAGGGCGCGGGAGACGATCTTTTCCGCGATTTTGTACCGCCCATCGGCAGTGGGCGGTATGCCGTCCTCGTCGAGAGTGAGCCCGACTACGGCGGAGCCGTATTTTTTCACAATGGGGAGGATGGCCGAAAGGCTCTCCTCCTTGCCGTTTACCGAGTTGATTATCGGCTTTCCGGGGTAGACCCTCGCCGCCCTTTCGACGGCGGCGGGATCTGAGCTGTCGATCTGAAGCGGCAGATCGGTCACTGCTGAGAGCTCGCCGACAAGCTCCTCGAGAACTGACGCCTCGTCGATCTCGGGAAGCCCGGCGTTTACGTCTAAAAGATCGGCGCCCGCCTCGGCTTGGCTTATCGCCTCGTTTACGATGTAATCGTAATCTCTGTTCCTAAGCGCCTCTTTTATCTTCTTCTTGCCGGTGGGGTTGATGCGCTCGCCGATAAGGGCGATATCCGCGCCTCTGAGCGCAACCGTGCGCCTTGATGAGGTAAAACGGGTGAGGGGAGCATAATCAGCGCGGGAGGGCTTTGCACTCTTCGCGGCGGCGGCAAGCGCCCGTATATGCTCCGGCGTCGTGCCGCAGCAGCCGCCGACTATGCTGACGCCCATATCCATAAGCCTTGCCATCAGATAAGAGAACTCCTCCGCACCGACGGGGTAGCGCGTCTCGCCGTTTTCGATAACGGGAAGCCCCGCGTTTGGCTGAACGATGATGGGGCAGGGGACGGCGATGAGCATTTTCTCCGCGAGGGGGATAAGCTCTGCTGGCCCGAGAGAGCAGTTTATTCCCACGGCGTCCGCTCCGAGGGCGTGGAGGGTAACGGCGGCAGTCTCGGGATCGGTGCCGAGGAAGGTGCGACCGTCCTCGCCGAAGGTCATCGTGACGTAGACGGGAAGACTTGAGTTTTCCTTCGCGGCAATAAGGGCGGCCTTAGCCTCTGAAATATCGGACATAGTCTCGATAAGAATGATATCCGCGTTCCTCCCGGCGATAACCACCTCGCGGAAAATATCGTATGCTTCCCGGAAGCTCATAGCACCGAGCGGTTTCATAAGCGCCCCGGTGGGGCCAATATCGAGGGCGACCTTCTCGGCACCCGATGATCTTGCGAGCCTTATTGCCGCGCCGACAACCTCGGAAACCTCGGCCTTGCCGCCGAGCTTTCGTCTGTTCGCGCCGAAGGTGTTGGAGGTGACGACGTTCGCGCCCGCCTCAACGTAAGCCCGGTGTACGGCGGCGACTGTCTCCGGCTCCGTAAGGCATAGTAGCTCGGGCAGAGCGCCGAGCTTAAGACCGCGCGCCTGAAGCTGGGTTCCCATAGCTCCGTCAAATATCAGTATTTTATCCACAGCGTTCACCGCCTTTTCTGTATTCGCAAAACTCGCGCATACCGCAGACCGCGCAGCCTCGCGTCTCGCCGGTTTTCTCGGTCCTGAAAAGACCGATAACCGCCGTAACGCTCTTTCGCGGCAGCATAAGATAGCCGTCGGTCAGCGTTATGCCAAGCCTATCCTCGGCGCGCAGCAGGCGGAGAAGGGGAGCCTGCGTCGAGAGGGGAAGGTCGCCGTACCCGGGGCTGAAGCGCCCGTTTACGTGAAGCCCCTCGCCCTTAACGCGCGCGCCGATCTCCCGCTGACAGCGGTCGGATACGGCCTCGATAAGGCTGACGGAGGCGGCGTTGAAGGCCACGGCGTCGGCAAGGCTCCTCGCCTCAAGCCGCAGAGCCTCCCTGTCGCAGGCGTGGCCGAGAGTGGCCGCCATCAAAACGCATTTTTCAGCCCCGTCAAGGTGGCGCTTTATGCTCTCTCCCTCAAGCGTAAGGTCGGTGCCGACAAGCCGTGTTCCGTCAAGCTCGAATACGCCATAGGTGTAATCCGGGTGCGAGACACGTTGGCAGAGCTCGCTCATCGCCTTTATTCTGCCGAGCATCTCGTCCGAGAGCTCCTGGCCTCTGTACCCGAGGTATCGTAAAGTTTCGGAAAGATCTGGCTCGAAATCAGTGCCGAGCATTTCGCACCTCGCTCACAAGCGCCTTCGCGACGTCGGGCTTGTTCATTGAGTAGATATGTATTCCGTCCGCTGCCCCGCTCTCGATAAGGCCGATGATCTGGGCCGCCGCGTAGTCAAGGCAGGCGGAGCGGAGAGCTTCGGGGTCGTTTTCGTATTTCGCAAGTATGCGGACTACGGGAGCGGGAAGGGAGGCGCCGCAGAGGAAGACCATCCTCGTTATCTGGCTCTTTCCCATAATCGGCATTATTCCGGCGTCAACGGGCAGAGTTACGCCCTTCGCCCTCGCTTTGTCGATAAAGCGGTAGTAGCTCTCGTTCTCAAAGAAAAGCTGGCTTATCAGAAATTCCGCTCCCGCGTCCGCCTTTTCCTTAAGGTGATCGAGGTCTTTGTCAAAGCTCTCGCAGTCAACGTGCCCCTCGGGGTAGCAGCCCGCTCCTATGGTAAGCCCGGCGGCCTCGGGGCTTTTCCGAAGGTAGGAGATAAGCTCAGCGCCGTAGCGGAAATCGCCGGGCTCGGCACCCTCGATCCTGTCGCCGCGAAGGGCGAGTATATTGCTTATCCCGTGCGCCTTAATATCCGAGATGGCGGCGTCCACGTCGGCTTTTTTCGCGTTTATCCCGGTGATGTGAGCGGCGGCGGTAATGCCGAACTCATTCTGAACTATACCGGATAGCTCGGCTGTCTTTTTGCTCGAGCCGCCCGTGCCGCCCGCTGAGCAGGTCACGCTTATATACGCGGGGGAGAGCTCCTTGAGCCCTGAGAGGACGAGACGCGCGTCCTCGGGGTGGAGCTCGCCCTTCGGCGGGAAAATTTCAAAGGATATGGGGCAGAGGCCCTTTTTATACTGATCCGTTATTTTCACTTAGCTCAAGACCTTTCTAATTTCATCCTCGGTTGCGGAAAAGCTACCCTGTATCATCTCGGGCTTTCCGCCGCCGCGCCCTTTAAGAGTGGCGTTCAGCTCCTTCGCTTTTGCGCGAAGATCGCCTCCGCTCTTTGCGATTATGTATTTATATCCCTCCGCGTCGCTTCCGGTAAAGCCGCAGACCATACCGCCGCATTTCGGCAGAACGGCGTTCACCAAAAGCCGAAGCTCGTCCAGATCGTAGTCCGGGCGGAAAAGAAGAACGTTTCCGTCCGTAGGCTCGAGAGCCGCGGCAAAATCCGCGATCTCCTTCCGCTTAAAGCCGCCGAGCCTGTAGCTAAGCTCGTCCCTCTGCTTCATAAGGCGCGAAACGGCGTCGCAGGTCCCTTCGGCCTTCGCGGAGAGCAGGGAAGAGACCCTTCCGAGCTCAAGGCACCGAGCCGTGGCGTCAAGATAGGCGTCACGCCCTGCGAGCATTCTTATGCGAACTCCGTCCTTCCTGCGAATGGATTCGAGTATGCGGATAAGCCCGATCTCCCCGGTAAAACTGACGTGCGGGGCGCAGCAGGCGCAGAGATCGACGCCTTCGATTTCAACTATCCTTACGTTTTCGGTTAGCTCCAGCTTGGAGCGGTATTCAATATTCTTAAGCTCGTCGGGCTCGGGGAAGGAGGCAGTCACGCGGCGGTTATCCCAAATTACTCGGTTTGCGCGGAGCTCGATATCGCGTATCTCATCGTCGGAGAGAAAACCGGAAAAGTCAACTATCATACCGTCGGCGCCCATATGAAAGCCCACGTTATCAAAGCCGTAGAGGTTATGGACTATACCGGAGACTACGTGCTCGCCGGAGTGCGACTGCATTCGGGAAAAGCGAGTATCCCAGCAGAGCTCGCAGTCAAAGCTCTCGCCGACGGCCAATGGCGCCTCGGCAATATGAAATACCTCTCCGGCCGCTTCCTGCGTGTCGATGACCCGGACGCCGCCGATATATCCCGCGTCGCCGCGCTGCCCGCCGCCCTCGGGAAAGAAGGCCGAGCGGTCGAGAGTAACGCAGTAGCCGCCGCCCTTTGCCTCGCAGGAGGTCACTTTTGCTGTGAATTTATATAAATGGCTGTCGGAATAGTAAAGCCTTTCAGTCATAGCCTATGCCTCTTTATCGAATTAAATCGTTTAGCTGATTATAGCACGATAAACTAACGTATGACAATGCTTTTTAAGCAAAAAAAGAAGAAGGCGGACGCATCAACCACTCTATGAACAGGAGTATTCGACGCGAAGTCTTCTTCTAATTGAATAATATCAAAAACCCTAAGGTATAGTCAACAAAAGATGATAATGACAGTTGCAGTAACATTATCAGAGCTCTTTTTCGACAGCTTTTCTGACCTCCCCCATATCGACAGAAGGCTCAAAGCGGGCTTTGACATTGCCCTCGCGGTCAATGAGAAACTTTGTAAAATTCCATTTTATATACGCCTTGTCGCCGAACTTTTTGTTGTTCGCGTCGGCGTATTTCTTCAAAAATGCGTTTTTTAATCCATTTCCAAAGCTTTCAAAGGGCTTTTCGGACGCAAGGAACGCGAAAAGGGGATCGGCATTCTCGCCGTTAACTTCGATCTTCGCAAACTGAGGAAACTCCGTCCCGAACTTCAGTGTGCAGAATTCGTGTATCTCGTCCTCCGAGCCCGGCGCCTGATTGGCGAACTGATTGCAAGGGAAATCGAGAATCTCAAAGCCCTTGCCTCGGAGATCCCTGTACATAGCCTCAAGCGGCTCGTAATGGGGCGTAAACCCGCATCCCGTCGCCGTGTTAACGATGAGCAGCACCTTGCCCCTGTAGTCCGAAAGAGAGACCTTACCGCCCTGCCTGTCATTTACCGTAAAATCGTATACCGTTGCCATTTTATAATCCTCCTCCTTTTTATTCATTAATAGCTTTTTCCGCGTTGAGAATAATCGAATGTTATATTTTGGATCGTCTGAATTTGTGCAGCAGTACGCCGGGATTATGCTTATCCTGAAATTACAGCTTCGCCTTTTTCAGCTCATCGAGCATGGCGGATCTGCGCGGAAAGTCTCTTCTCCATGCTGCAGCAAGCTCTGCCGCCTTTTTCCGCCCCTCCGGATAGCCGTATAGGCGCTTAAGATCCTGAACCGTTTTGGCATAGGCGCTGCGTTCCGAGGCCTGACGCATTTGACAGTCAAGCTGCTTCAGCATAAGATCCCTCACCCGTTCCGGGTAGACCTTTCGTAATACCTTTTCATATTTCCCAAGCTCATAGGGATTGCGGCTTTTCTCCAGCTCTTCCATCATCTCATCCAGCATTCCCTCGCTGAGCTGCAGCTCCCTGCGCAGGCCTTTGGTATTCTCGTTTTGGAACAATTGCTGCAGAAGCTCCGGCCATTGGTCCGCAGGGACAGCTTCTTTTAGCTCAGAGATATAGGTCATTTCCCGCTGCGGAAAGCCAAAAACGTGCTGCTTCAGAGCGCCAAGCCACGCTTCTTCCTGCCCGGATTGCTTTAATATGCGAATACGTCTTGCACTGTACTCCGACAGTAGATACCGATCATCCGCATCCAGCTTCTCGCACTCTCGTAAAAGCTCCAACGCTTCCTGCCACCGGCTTTCCGCTTCCAAGCTATTCAGCTCCTGCTTGCGGATAAAGGGGTACTTCCAAAACTGCCTGCGATAGGCAGCCACTTCCGCAGGGGCTGCCCCGGCTTGCAGCATCAGCGCAACTCGCTGCTTAACAAGACGCTCAAGGGCATAATCATGCGCATTCTTGATTCGTTCGTCCAGCAAGGATATGATATTCGTAAGCAAATCAGGTTCCGTAAAATATTCAAAAACTACCTGCCAAAGAAAATCCTCTCCAACATCGCCCGAAAATCGGCGGATCTCCGCCTTAAACCAGTCAAGCATCTTTGCCTGATCCGCTTCCGGGGAAGGAATCAAATCCTCCCAATACTCATCACAGACTGAAACAAGATAGCCCAGTCCGCCGTCGGAATCGTCCATTTCCTGCGATAACGCTTCTGAAAATACCATTCCGACCAAGTCGAAGGCGTCCATAACAAGCCTGTTTTCCATGAGCGGCGCGATCGCTTCGTGCAGATAGTCACATAGCTCTGTGGTATAATCGTCGGCGTGGTAATAGTCAATAAAGCCGTGACGGTCTGAAGCCGAACGGGTAATCTCGCGTAAATCGGCACCCCAACGGTTTCTGACAGATGGATCGACGCTTGTTTTTCCTATGAGAGTGATCTGATCCCATACGTCGCTATGCTTAATTGCTGCTTCCTTCAGTAAAGCTCGCAGCTGCTCCTCAGAAAGAGCATTTACCGCTTGCGTTATCTCGGAGTACTCCGCTTCCCGTTTGCCCGATTCCTGCTCAATAATACATTCCGAAAGGGAATACGAGTCTTCTGCTTCGTCAGCCGCAAAAAGCACAGCGGCCATATGCTTGCAGTTGTTTCCGTCCGCGGCGTAGGGGCAGTCGCAGTCCATACGTACAACGCGGCCGTTTTTTAGGACGATCTCCACGGAATAGGTGTCAGTACCCTCCACCGAGGCTTCGATGAATTTCTCGTCTATCGATTCGATCTCCACGAGCTCAGATTCGTAATACTCTTCTCCGCGGAAGAGAATGTGCGGAGCAAAGAGCTTTTTCCAATCGGCAATTTTCATTGATTACCATCCTCTTGCAGTATGGTTCCTTTTTTTCTCAAATATCTCATCTGTTACGCAGACCGAACGCCTGCTCCACAAGCTTCAGCGTTTGCTCCGCGCTTCTTTGCTCGTCCCGCGTGATGACTGAAAAACCGGAATGAAGGAAACGGTCATAGCGCTCGCGTGAGTTGATCCGCATAAGCCCCTGCCGGTAGTTTTCCATGGCCTTTTCCGGGTCCGGCTCTTCCGAAATGAGCCGGTACAGAAACTGCTTCTCCCGATCCGGGCGCTCAAAGAACCTGAGGACGGAGATTTCCGGCTCCGCAAGCATGATTAGCACGTGCTCACTGTCGGATATCGTTTTCAGCGTTTCCGGGCGGATGTTCGTATCGACAAATACCGATTTCCCTTGATTTGCCAAATCTGCCAGAATACGCAGCTCCAGTATTTCGCATTCTGCGGTCACGCCGTCAAACCATGCCTCGTATTCTTCAGGGGATCTGCGAATAAAGTCGTGCCAATCCTGCAAATCCCGGCTGTAACATAGGCAGGGGAACTCTGCCGGGTCCAATTCCGGCAGCAGCCTGTCGTGGTAGTTTTCTTCGCAGGCAATCCCGTCGTACTTCTGCGCAAGCAGCCGCACCATCGTCGATTTCCCGGCGTATGCCGTGCCGTTAATGAAATAGACATCATTAAGCTTCATATCAAATCCACCATTCCGGCGTAAGCTCGCCGAGTGTGACGGTTTTGTCAGTTCCGTACATGGTTTTCCAAATCAGTTCCTTCCTGTACTATGACAGCCTCTTAGTAAAACAAATGATCCTGCCCGCTTCCCCAAAGCCGAGGCTTTGATGAAAGCGGAGACTGTCGGCGTTATCAAGCTCGCAGTCGCTTGCAAATTCCGTGCAGCCCTTGGACCGCGCCCATTCTTCGCAGGCGTGGAGCAAGGCTCTCGCGACGCCTTGGCGACGGCAGCGCTCCTCCACGAAGATTCCCTCCAAATAGCCCACAGGACTCGTGGAACAGCCCTCAACGTAGTCATGCCGAAGCTGACACTGGGCAAAGCCGATGATCTCATTTTTAGCTACGGCCGCAAAAAGAGCAGCTTCCGGATTTTCCGCGAGGGCTTTAAACTCTTCCGCAAGTTCTTCTACCGGGTGATCCCACATTTTCGCGGCAAGCTGTGCGATATCGGAAATATCCGCCGATTGCGCTTTTTTGACCTCCAACGCTTGCCTTTTTCCGTTAGCCTCATTTGAAATCATAGCCTTCCGCCTTTTTCCAAGTACTTGTCTGATATTTTATCACAAAGGAAGACCTGTTTCAATATTACAATGGGTGAAGATGTCATAACCAAAAACGGCAAATAAATAAATCCCCCGAGGAAAAACCTCGGGGATTTCTGTTAGCAAAAGCTCATCATTTGCTAATATAGTTTTCTCCAAATAGTTCGGAAAATCAACATTTTATGTTCTAGGCAAAACCACCTTAAATCCGCATAAAATAAGGGAACTTCCCGCAAATCCTTGAAAATCAAGGGGTTACGAAAAGTTCCCGTTTTGGTGCGCGAGGCGGGACTTGAACCCGCACGCCCGGAGTGAGCACTAGAACCTGAATCTAGCGAGTCTGCCAATTCCACCACTCGCGCATATCTGCCGGATAACGGCAGAAATGATTTTATCACCCTTATGGGGCATTGTCAAGGATTTTTGTTACCAGTCGGCCAATTTGGCGTCCATATAGCTTATGCGCTCTATCATCCAATCGGACGCATAGCTCACGGTGTCCGCGTATACGCTGCCCTCCGGGAAAACGCTCTTGACTCCGGAAACGGTAAAGTATTTCGGCCATACGACGTGATTTAAACGCTCGGTTCCGGATATAAGGTCGGCGTACTCCCACAAACGCTCGTTTGCGTAGGTGAGGGCGAGAGAGCGGAACTCGGTATCGTAAATGCTCTTGACCGCTTCTCTGAAGCTCGGGACGTTTACAAGCCCGCCGACGATATGGTCAAAGCGCAGCTCGTCCGAGGGGAGGGTGGGCTCAGACCAGCCGATTCCGAAGCTTTGATCGCTGTCCCACATCGGGCCCGCGTAGAGCTTCCCGGCGTAGAGGAAGTAAAACGTCGACTGAACGTAGGCGTCCTGGTTGTTGCTGAAATAGTAGATCAGGTACATACGGGCAAGGCTGTCAACGTCGACGTATTCCGAGTAATCCTTTCCGGTTACGGGATTAACTCCGGTGTACCTTCCGGCGCTGTCCTGGGCGTAAGCCGCGTCCTCAAGCTCCTGATAAAGCTCGCTTATGTAGATCATCGCGGCCTCGGAGACCTTCTCGGGGCTCTTAACGTTCACAGCGCGGCCGCGCGTGGTTTTAAACCAGCATACCTCGTCGCCCTTGTAGTGGTTTTCCTCAAGGAGGAAGCCCGACGTGATATCAGGGGGATCAATGACGCCGTCTGTAAAGTGAAGCTCGGTACCGTATTTATTGACGCTGTCTACGGGGGCTCCCGTCTCTTCATAGTTCTCGTTTACCCTCTCGTATTCCTTCTCAAGATCGGGAATATACAGCACGTTTGGATCGACCTTGACCTTTTCGCTGAGCTCGTAGGTCCCGCGGTACGCCCCGTCATAGTATAGATCGACCCAGCCTGCGTCGGGGTTTCCGTAGATCCCGAGGTCGGCGGCAAAATCCTTGCACAGCTTATCGCGGATAAGAGTCGCGTCGGCATACTGCGCCAAAAGGGTCCAGGTCTTACTGCGCTGGCTCATCTCAAGAAGGTCGGCCTTCTTTTCGAGCTTGATCTGATAGGATTTCTTCGGATAGTAGGTCGTAGAGTTCCCGCGAAGCCTTATCTGCGAAAGACCGCCGGAGTAGATAACGGAGCCGTCCGACGAGAGCATGGTCATAGAGCCAGTGACGGCGTTTTCCTTTCCAAGCTCAACGAAGCTGCGCCCCGCCGTTTCAGGCTCCGCGCTCGTTAAGAAGACGGCGCTGACCTTTTCGGAGAAAATCAGCCGGTAGTCAAGGCTGACGCTCGAAGAGCCCTCGGAAACCGTTACGGTTATAACGTATTCTCCGCTGTCCTCCGGGTCTGCAAGCTCGGTTACGTCAAAGAGCATAGAGCTCGCGGAGCCCTTATTGCCCGAAAACGTAAACTCGGCTCCCAATAGATTATCCGATATGCTCAGAGAAAGCGAGCGCCTGTCAGCCGAGGAAGGGAGGAAGAGCCAGTATTCCCCGGCTACAGCCTGCGGCTTAACGGCGGCGCCGGGATTGGCGTCCGATACCCAGCTGACGTAAGACGGGTCGAAAACCGCAGAGGGCGGCGCCCACTCAAGCGTTTTGTCGATCCGAGCGAGAATGGCGGCAAACTCGCCCCGGCTCATCTCCTCGAGCGGGCGAATGCGCCCGTCAGCGTCGGGTGAGATCATCGACCGCTCGAGAAGGGCGGCGACGGACTCCCGCGCCCAGGACTTGATATCCTCGGCGTCCGTTATATTTTCGAGAGCGGGCTCGGGGGAGTCGCTTGATAATCCGCTCGCGCGGCATATAATGACCATAGCCTCCTGGCGGGTGATAGTACGGTCGGGGCGGAAAGTGCCGTCGGCGTATATCTTCATTATACCGTGTACTGTTGAGGCGGCGACAGCGTCGTAGCACCAGGATTCCGGGCTTACGTCCGCAATTCCGAGCGCGCTTTGCAGTGTGAAGCCGGAGACGGAGCTTATGAGCTTTGCAGCCTCTGCCCTCGTTATCGGGCGGTCGGGCAGGAACGTCCCGTCCGGGTATCCCCCGATAACGCCCTTATTAAACCAGTACAGTATCTCATTTTCAAACTCCGTGCCGGAAATATCGGTTAATACGTGTTCCTGTATGGGCTCCGGCGCGGGCTCAAGCTCCGGCGCCTCGTCCAAAGCGCAGCAGCATAAAAAAAGGGCAAGGCATATTGCCAGCCCCGTGATAACGGCCTTTTTCACTATGCCCCACCCCCTATGTGGTTTTTATCTTTTTCTTTAAATATGCAGGACGGCTTTTGCTATCGCGAAATAAATGAGAAGGCTCAGCGCGTCGACTATCGTGGTTATAAACGGGCTCGCCATTACGGCCGGGTCAAAGCCGAGTTTCTTCGCCAGCATCGGCAGAGAGCAGCCGACAAGCTTCGCCGCGACGATAGTCACCATCAGAGTTATCGCGACGACTATCGAGACG
>ONGN01000078.1 GCA_900317385.1 uncultured Eubacteriales bacterium | reverse complement strand
GATACCTCGGCGGCGACGGTCTCGTTCTCCGAGCTTTCCGACATACTCAAAAAGGACGGAGAGGAGCGCGGGCTCACGATCAGGATCCAGCGCGAGGATATTTTTGAGGCGATGCACCGCATTTGAGGGGTAGACTATGATAAACACGGGTGAGATACTTGAGACCATCGAGATGATATCCCGTCAGCATCTCGATATACGCACGATAACGATGGGGATAAGCCTGCGCGGCTGCGGCGACCCGGATCCGAAGGCCTGCGCCCGCAAGATCTACGATAAGATAACCCTCTCGGCAAAGGACCTCGTCAGAACGGGCGAGGATATCGAGAGGGAATTCGGTATACCTATCGTTAACAAGAGAATATCCGTCACTCCGATAGCGATAGCCTGCGAGAGTGCCGAGACGGAGGACTACGTTATCTTCGCCGAGACTCTCGACAGGGCGGCTCGTGAGACGGGTGTAAACTTTCTGGGCGGCTTTTCCGCCCTCGTGCATAAGGGCTTTACCGAGGGCGACAGGCGGCTCATCGCCGCGATACCCGAGGCTCTTTCAAGGACGGAGCGGGTCTGCTCCAGCGTGAACGTCGGCACGACGCGGGCGGGCATCAATATGGACGCCGTGAAGCTCATGGGCGAAACGGTCAAAAAGACCGCCGAGATATCCGGCGGCATGGGCTGCGCGAAGCTCGTAGTTTTCGCGAACGCTGTCGAGGATAACCCCTTTATGGCGGGCGCCTTCCACGGAGTGGGCGAGCCGGAGACGGTGATAAACGTCGGCGTTTCGGGCCCCGGCGTCGTGCATAACGCTCTAAAGCGCGTGAAGGGCGAGCCCCTGAACGTCGTCGCGGAGACCGTTAAGAAGACCGCCTTTCGCATAACGAGGATGGGCGAGCTTGTGGCTCAGGAGGCGTCAAAGCGCCTCGGAGTGCCATTCGGCATCGTCGATCTCTCCCTCGCGCCTACACCGGCGATTGGCGACAGCGTCGCCGATATCCTTGAGGAGATGGGTCTCGAGTCCGTCGGCGCGCCCGGCACGACGGCGGCTCTCGCACTATTAAACGACGCGGTGAAGAAGGGCGGAGTTATGGCTTCTTCGAACGTGGGCGGCCTTTCCGGCGCCTTTATCCCCGTTTCTGAGGATCAGGGCATGATAAGGGCTGCAGCCGCCGGAAAGCTTACGATAGAGAAGCTTGAAGCTATGACCTGCGTCTGCTCAGTCGGTCTCGATATGATAGCCGTACCCGGCGACACGACGGCGGAGACTATAGCCGCCATAATCGCGGACGAGGCGGCGATAGGCATGATAAACAACAAGACGACGGCGGTGCGCATCATACCCGTTCCGGGCAAGACGGTGGGCGACAGGGTCGATTTCGGCGGCCTTCTGGGCTCAGCGCCGATAATGCCGGTAAACGGAAACTCCCCCGCCGAGTTTATAAACCGAGGCGGACGCATCCCCGCCCCGATGCACAGCCTGAGGAACTGAGAAAAGGCTTCCCCAAAAAAAACGGGGAAGCCTTTTTGTGCTTAATATCTTATTCGCCTATCGTGAGCGTGAGGCTCTTCGACTTTATCTCGGCGGCTATCGCCTCGGCGAAGGCGTCGGCGGACATTGTCGCGGTCTTTCCCTCGCGGGTGCGGACGCTGACCTCGCCGTTCTCGGCCTCCTTATCGCCGATAACGAGCATATAGGGCACCTTCATGCTCTGATGCTCGCGGATCTTATAGCCGATCTTCTCGTTTCTGAGGTCGGCCTCGGCGCGGACGCCGAGAGCGCAGAGCTTTTCGGTGACGGAGAGGGCGTAATCGTTTACGCGGTCGGTAATCGTCATTACCTTGACCTGATCCGGAGCTATCCAGGTCGGGAAGGCGCCCATGGTCTCCTCGATGAGGTAGGCCATAAAGCGGTCGAGCGAGCCGAGAATAGCGCGGTGGAGAACGACGGGGGTCTTTTCAGAGCCGTCGCGGTCGATATAGGTGAGCTTGAACTTCGCGGGCAGGCAGAAGTCGAGCTGGCAGGTGGAGAGGGTGTACTCAGCGCCGACTGCGGGGCGGACGTTAACGTCGAGCTTCGGACCGTAGAAGGCGGCCTCGCCTATCTCCTCGGTAAAGTCGATGCCGAGCTCTACGAGGACCTCGCGGAGAGCCTGTTCTGCGGTCTCCCACATCTCGTCGTCCGGGTGGTACTTGACCTTGTCCGCGGGGTCGCGGAGGGAGAGGACGCAGCGGTAATCGGTGATGCCGAAATCCTTGTAGCACTCGAAGATGAGATCGCAGACCTTGCTGACCTCGTCCTTTATCTGCTCGGGCGTCACGAAGAGGTGGGCGTCGTTCTGGCAGAAGTGACGGCCGCGCTCGATGCCCTTGAGGGCGCCGGAGGCCTCGTAGCGGAAGTCGTGGGCAATCTCGCCGATGCGGAGCGGGAGGTTGCGGTAGGAGTGGGGCTGGTTGGCGTAGATCATCATATGGTGCGGGCAGTTCATCGGGCGGAGCACGTAGGTCTCCTCGTCAACCTGCATCGCGGGGAACATATTCTCCTTATAGTGATCCCAGTGGCCGGAGGTCTTGTAGAGCTCCACGGTGCCGACGCAGGGGGTCATAACATGCTGATAGCCGAGCTTCAGCTCCTTATCGCGGATGTAGTTCTCAAGCTCGCGCCAGATCGTGTAGCCGCGGGGCAGGAACATCGGCATGCCGCGGCCGACGAGGTCGTCGGTCATAAAGAGCTGCATATCCTTGCCTATCCTGCGGTGATCGCGCTTCTTCGCCTCCTCAAGGCGGGTGACGTAGGCGTCAAGCTCCTCCTTCTTCGGGAAGGCGATGCCGTATATCCTCTGAAGGCTCTCGCGATTTGCGTCGCCGCGCCAGTAGCTCGCGTTGCAGGCGAGGAGCTTTATAGCGTTGCCCTTTATTCTGCCGGTGGAGTCGAGGTGCGGGCCGGCGCAGAGGTCGGTGAACTCGCCCTGGCGGTAGAAGCTTATCGCCTCGTCCTCGGGTAGGTCGTTTATGAGCTCGACCTTGAAGGGCTCGTCCTTCATAAACTCAAGAGCCTCGGCTCTCGGAAGCTCGAAGCGCTCTAACTTGAGCTTTTCCTTGCATATCTTGCGCATCTCCGCCTCGATCTTCTCCATATGGTCGGGGGTGAAGGCGAAGGGCGAATAGAGGTCGTAGTACCAGCCCTCGTCGATGGCGGGGCCGATGGCGAGCTTGACCTCCGGCCAGAGGCGCTTTACCGCCTGAGCCATAACGTGGCTGCAGGTGTGCCAGTATTTATGGCGGTATTCGGGATTTTCAAAGCTGAATTCAAAATTTTCTTCCATCGTTTTTCAACTCCTAAAAAATAAAACGCCCCTGTCTGTGACAGGGGCGCAATAATTGCACGGTTCCACCCTAATTTCTTACTCAGGAGATACTTTAACGGGTATCAAGCGTGCCGGTTAATTCCCGGCCGGCTCGGGATTGGTTAGTTCCGTCGCTGCCATTTTTACATTGCCTAATTTAGCATAAGGCTTTTAGCTTGTCAAGCGGGATTTTTTCGCATTTAGATGATACGTCTATTCTTGCTTGAAAGCAAGGGAAGTGTTCATTTCTCTCTTTTCGGTCGCCGAAAAGAGAGAAAGAACCAAAGAGAGAAAAGGCGCAAGGGGGGGCTTCGCCCAGACGCCCCCCTTGACCCCCCACCTAAGATTGAAAGCACAGCAATTTTTACTCAGCTAAAATCGAAAGGCATTGCGTCTATATCCGCGGAAGCTCGAATTATAAATTCTCGCGCCGCTGCGTTTTAGATAAACCCTGCCCTTTGCCTTCCCCTTCGGGGAAGCTGGAGCGTGTCGACAAAGTCGACACGCTTTAAAATGGCTTCCCCTTGAGGGGAAGCTGTCGCCGCAAGGCGACTGATGAGGTGTCCGTCGCGCAGCGGCGGCGGGCTTATCGCAAAGTTTTTACGGCGCTTCGCGCCTACACCTCATCCGTCACGGCTTCGCCGTGCCACCTTCCCCTCTAAGGGGAAGGCTTTGGCTAAACCGGCAGCTTTATTTTGTTATTTGTCTACAGTCTGAGGCTTCCCCTTCGGGGAAGCTGTCAGCGAAGCTGACTGATGAGGTTTAATCGAATCTCCAGAGCGGTGAGACAGATGTTACGACCATCATCTCCCGCTGACGCGAGCTAATTTCGCGCGTAATTATCAAGCATCGCGTTTATCGTATCCTTATCTTCTTCAGACAGGCGCACACTTTTCATATGGGTAACGTCGTTGACCGTGCCGCAATCAGTGCAGTAATTCAAAACCGCGTCTTCTGTTAAAAAGCGATATTCGCAAATGCAGTTTGTTACGGAGCCGACCCATTTGCCGTCATTTTTCTGCGAGTTAAAAAGATCGATTATATAACACTTTTCCTCGGAAGAGAGCGGGATTGCGCGGCTGTTATCGTAGGTATAACAAAACTCCCCATCCGGGAGCTTATACCTGCTTTCGCATCCCGCGCAGAGCAGAATTATAATTAGAGCGATAAAAACGCAAAGACATCTTTTCATATACGCCGCCATCTTTATTATTTGTGTGTATATTATAAGACGAGACAACTTAATATGCAATACGATACGAAAAAAACGCAGCGGCGCGAGAATTCATAATTCGAGCCTCCGCGGATATAGGAGCTATGCCATTCGATTAAGATTGATTTATAACGCTGTGCTGCCAAGTTTAGTGGGGGTCCAGGGGGCGTCTGGGCGAAGCCCCCTGGTCTGTTTCTCTCTTTTTGGTACTTTTTCTCTCTTTGCAGACTGCAAAGAGAGAAAAATGTACATTTATTAAACTTATAAAGAATAAAGCGGTATCATCTTAACGCAACAAAAAAACCGGAGGCGAGTGCCTCCGGCTTCTTATTTTCCCGCGATGAGCTTTATCAGCATAACGAGCGCATAGAGCACGGGCTGATGTATGATATAGATGATGAGCGCCTTTTTGCCGAGCCACGAGAAAAACGGTACGCCCTTGAGGTCGTAAAACCGCGCGGGCAGCTTCTTCTCCGCGACGTAGTACCCAGCCCACGAGCCGACGAGGAAGACGAAGAGCCACGGGAAGAGCGGGAAATAATCCGCGCTGTAAAACCCGGGGTAGGTCCAGCCGAGGGGGAAGAGCCACTTTGCTATCTCCTCAGTCGAGACCGAGCTCACAAGCCAGAAGGACGCGGCGAAGAGGACAAGGTATATCCCGAGCCTGAGAAAACGCGGCACGTTCTTATCCGCGGCGAGGCCGTAGATCATCATACACGTTCCGAGCAGGTGCAGCACTCCGAAGCGGATCGGCGAGTCGATAACGGGAAGGCTCGTGACGAAGGTCATCGCCATAGCGATGGCGAAGCATATAGCCCCGCGCTTTAAATTCGAGCGCGAGAGGCGGCACGAGAGACCCGCCAAAAATATGAACAGGCCCGCAAAAACGTAGTGCAGGAAATTAAATACGGGATTTGAGAACAGCACCCAGCGGCTTCCGAAGACGGACGTCGTCCAGTCGCCCAGAAGCCAGCAGAGATCGTAAAAGAAATGGTGGAACACCATGAGGAAGACAGCG
Source organism: uncultured Eubacteriales bacterium (assembly GCA_900317385.1). Classification (GTDB taxonomy): domain Bacteria; phylum Bacillota; class Clostridia; order Oscillospirales; family Oscillospiraceae; genus RUG626. Next base: position 681 of record ONGN01000078.1, on the reverse strand, counting down.
AGACCGCGCAGAGTGTCGATGAGCTCGATGCGCTTTTTCGGCGCTTTTTCTTCGCTCATACGTTGAACCTGAAGAGGGTCACGTCGCCGTCGTGCATGACGTATTCCTTGCCCTCGGAGCGGACGAGGCCGCGTTCCTTCGCCGCCGTCATAGAGCCGCAGGCCTTGAGGTCGTCGAAGGCGACTATCTCGGCGCGGATGAAGCCGCGCTCGAAATCGGTGTGTATTTTTCCGGCGGCCTGGGGCGCCTTCGTTCCCTTCTTTATCGTCCAGGCGCGGCACTCGTCGGCGCCCGCGGTCAGGAAGGAGATGAGACCGAGAAGGTCGTAGGAGCAGTTTACGAGCCTGTCGAGCCCGCTCTCCTTAAGGCCGAGCTCCTCGAGGAACATAGCCCTCTCCTCCTCGTCGAGCTCGGTGAGCTCCTGCTCCGTCTTCGCGCAGATCGGGAGGACCTGCGCCCCCTCAGACTCCGCGCGCTTAAGTACGGCCTTGTAGTATTCGTTACCATCAAGGTCGGCGATGCCGTTCTCGTCGGTGTTCGCCGCGTAGATAACGGGCTTGAGCGTGAGGAGGTCGGAGGTCGCTATAAGCTCCATATCGTCCTCGTCGCCGGGGAAGCTGCGGGCGCTCTTGCCCCCGTCAAGGTGCTCCTTCAGAGCCTCGAAGACCTCTACCTCGCGGC
>ONGN01000007.1 GCA_900317385.1 uncultured Eubacteriales bacterium | reverse complement strand
CGTGGTGCTTTGGATAATGGGTATCTGACGCGGCTCGCCGTTTCCCGGCGTGTATCCGCCCTGTACGCAATCGGTACCGATCATTTTATTCTTCCTCCCAAAGGATTTTTACACATTATAATAATATTACCATTCTTAAGTTTAAAACGCAAGATTAGTTTTGCACATTAAGATGATGCCGATTTCTTGCTTGAAAGCAAGGGAAGTGCGACACTCTCTCTTTTGCCACTGTCTATTTTCCGGGATACAGTTTACTTCGCCCAGACGCCCCCCTTGACTCCCCACTAAACTTGCAAGGTTAAGCAATTTTTACATAATACTTAATCGAAAGGCACAGCACAGCCGTCCGCATTTGCTCGCGTCGCCTCGCGTTGCTTCGTTCTTTTATAAACGGAGCGGTGCGAGAATTCATAATTCGAGCCTCCGCGGATATAGACGCAATGCCATTCGATTAAGATTGATTTATAACGCTGTGCTGCCAAAATGCTCGGGGGTCCAGGGGGCGTCTGGGCGAAGCCCCCTGGTCTGTTTCTCTCTTTTTGGTACTTTTTCTCTCTTTGCAGACGGCAAAGAGAGAAAAATGTACATTTATTAAACTTATAAAGAATAAAGCGCTTGCAGCTTAATGAGCAAAGCTAATCTTGCGTTTTAGGATGAAGAATGATAAAATCGGCATATAAACTAACGGAGGTAGAAAAAATGAAAATCGCTTTAGGCTGCGACCACGGAGGCTTTGAGCTGAAGGAGAAGATAAAGGCTCATCTTATCGAAAAGGGCTATGAGACCGAGGATTTCGGCTGCTATTCCAAGGATAGCGTACACTATCCCGAATTTGGGGCTAAGGCCGCCCGCGCCGTGCAGAGCGGCGAATGCGAGCGCGGCATCGTAGTCTGCACTACGGGCATCGGAATCTCTATTTCGGCAAACAAGGTCAGGGGCGTTCGCTGCGCTCTCTGCTCCGATTCCTGGTCTGCCGAGATGACGAGGCGGCATAACGACGCCAATATGCTGGCGCTCGGCGCCGGAGTCGTCGGCGCAAATCTCGCGCTCAGAATAGTGGACACCTTTCTGAATACCGAGTTTGAGGGCGGCAGGCACGCCGTTCGCGTTGGTATGATAACCGATATCGAAGAGGGGAAACTCTGATGGCAAGGGACAGCAGAGTCTATCACGTCCGCAGCCCGTGGAAGACGGCTCTCGTCGTAACGCTTATTGTCCTCGCGGCGGCGCTCGTTATCGCGACTTCGATTTTCTTCGGATTCAGAAAATATATCGTTTACACCGACGACGGCGTGAGGCTCGACGTTCCCTGGCTGCAGGAGGAGCCTCAAAGCGAGGCTCAGTACGAAGCATGAAAAGAGCTGCGGCGCTGTTTGCCGCTCTCGTTATGCTCATAACGGCTCAGTCCTGCGCCAGTTCGGAAAAGACGGCAGATTTTTTTGCTATGGATACCTATATGTCCATAAAGGCCTACGGCGGGGGCGACGCCGTAGAGAGGGCGGAAACCCTCGTCTTCGAGCTTGAGCGGAAGCTCTCGGCGACGGATGGCGCAAGCGAGATATCGGCGGTCAATTCGGCTGGATCCGCCAAAGTATCACAAGAGACTGCGGAGCTTGTCACCTCGGCTCTGAGCCTCTGCGAATTGAGCGGAGGCGCCCTCGATATAAGCGTATATCCCGTGACGCGGGCGTGGGGCTTTACGACGGGCGATTACCGCGTTCCGCAGGAAGCCGAGCTTGAGGAGCTTCTCCGGCTTGTGGACTATACTAAAGTGACAGTTTCCGGAGACACTGTGACCCTCGGCGAGGGTATGCTTATCGACCTTGGCGCCGTGGCGAAGGGGTACGCGGGGGACAGAGTTACCGAGCTTTTGCGCTCTTCCGGGGTGAAGTCCGCGCTAATAAACCTCGGCGGCAATGTACAGTGCCTCGGGCGGAAGCCGGACGGCAGCAGATGGAAGATCGGCGTTCAGGACCCCTCCGGCTCAGGTTACGTCGGCGTTATCGAGGCCGAGGACGAGGCAGTAGTCACGAGCGGGGGCTACGAGCGATATTTTGAGCTGGACGGCAAGACCTACTGGCATATAATCGACCCTTCCGACGGAAGACCCGCGGACAGCGGCATAATATCCGTGACCGTGGTGGGCGCAAGCGGCCTTGCCTGCGACGGGGTCAGCACAGCGCTTTTCGTTATTGGGAAAGAAAAAGCCTCCGAGCTCTGGCGCGAGAATGGCGGCTTTGAGGTCGTTTTCGTCACAGAAAGCGGGGAAATTATAATTACGGAGGGGCTTTCCGGCCGCTTTACCCCATCAGGCGGGCGGGAGGTAAGCGAGGTGATACGCCGGAATGAAAACTAAAACCCTCGTTATAATCATATCCGCCGTATTGGCGATAAGTCTCGCCGCCTCGGCTATACTCTATTTTGGCGGAGAGAGGAAAACGGCGGAAATTTACGTTGACGGAGAGCTTTTAAGGTCGATAGATCTTGCCGCCGTGACTGAGACGCAGACCTTTACCGTGGAGACGGAAGAGGGCGCAAACGTCATTGAGGTCGAGCGCGGCAGGATCAGGGTCAGCGACGCGGACTGCCCGGACAGGGTCTGCGTGCGCTCCGGCTGGCTTTCCGAGGGGGATATCCCGATAGTCTGCCTGCCGCACGGACTCGTCATCCGGCTCTCGTCCGGCGGCGAAGTGGATTCTGTTTCGAGGTGAGAGCTTGAGCGTTAAGAGAATAGCGCGCGACGCCGTACTAACGGCGCTCGCCCTCGTTATATTTGCGGTGGAGCTTCAGATACCGCCGCTTACTCCCGTGCCGGGCATCAAGCTCGGGCTCGCGAACGTAGTTACCGTGGCGGCGCTCTTCCTTTTCGGCCCGTGGGACGCGGGAGCGATAATGATATTGAGGATACTGCTCGGAGGCTTCTTTTCGTCAAATCCCTCCGCCATTATTTACAGCCTCGCGGGCGGGGCGTTCTCGTTTGCGGCGCTTCTTCTTATGCGAAAAATCGTGAATAAGAAGCAGATATGGGCCGCCAGCACGATAAGCGCGGCCTTTCACAACTTGGGGCAGATATGTGCCGCCGTGCTGATAACCCGCACCCCGGCGCTTTTTGCCTATCTTCCCTTACTGACGGCGGCGGGGATAATCGCGGGCATAGTTACCGGCCTTGCCGCCCAGCTCGCGGTGAACAGAATAAAAAAGCTTCCCTGAGGGAGGCTTTTTTAATACCCTAACTTTATCCTCCGCGTTTTTCGAAAGCAGGCGTCGCAGAGCCTGCCTCGGTAGTTGAGCGGCAGGGGCTTTGAGCAGCGGGCGCAGAAGCGGATGTTGTTTTTAAGCCTGTGGATCAAGATCTCGTTTATCTCGGAAGCCGCGTCCTCGCGGGCGGAATAAAGCCGTTCCTCGTCTATATCCACTCCGAACGCCTTTGAGAAAGAGAAATAGAGGTCGAGCTTGCGGCAGTGAAGCTCCAGCTCGGGCAGGGTGTGGGCGATATCCTCGCCAAGCTCCGGCTGAAGTATCTCGCCGCCCTCCTTATATCGGCTCAGGTAGCTGTGGAAGAGCTCCAAAAGCGCCTCGTCCTCCTCGTCAAAGGGGATGTTTGCCGCCCTCAGCTCCTCCTCACGTGTGAGGGAGAAGCCGAGCTCGCGCAGCTTCGTGATTATCTTGATATACCGCGAGATATCGAGCTTAACGTATGGCTCGACGGTCGGCATACGGCTCCACTCGGTAAGCACCTCCAAAAGGTCGAAATCGACGCTAAGAACGAGGTCGGAGAAGCCGACGACGGCCTTTTCAACGGGCGGCACTATGGCGGAGAGCCCGGCGCGGATGAAGCCGATATTCTGCGTTGCGCCGACGTAGCCCTTTTCGTACATTCCGTACCGCCCGGCGCGTCCCGCGATCTGCTGTATCTCAGAGGGCTTGAGCTCACGGCGCTCGACGCCGTCGAACTTCTCCGTCTCCATAAAAATTATGCGCTTTATCGGCAGGTTCAGCCCCATACCGATGGCGTCCGTCGATACGACGTACTGCATTTTCCCCTCGAGGAAGCCCTCCATCTGCTTGCGGCGGGTGGAGTAGGGCAGGGCCCCGTAGATTATCGCGGGCTCCTTGCCAGCCTGGCGCAGATCCTCGGCTACGGATAGAACGCCGAGCTTCGAGAAGGTTATCAGCGCGTCGCCGGGCTGCACCTTTTCAAAATCAATGGGGTTTTTCATCGGGATGAGCGGCGTTTTGCGCTTGTGCTCTATTATCTCGTATTCGTCGCCGCAGCTCTCGATAAGTCTGACGAGGATGCTCCTTGCCTCCGGCGCGGCGCATAAATGCACCTCCGGCGCTAAAACGCCTAAAATAGCCCTCGTCCAGGCGTAGCCGCGCTGAGGGTCTTGTATCATCTGGCACTCGTCGATCACGGCGACGTCGTACCGCACGGTCATATCGAGCTTTTCCGCCGTCGCGGCGACGTGGGTATCAGAGGCGCGTCTGTCCTCCTCCTCGCCGGTCGTAAGGCTGCACTCCACGCCCGCGTTAAGAAGGGCCTCCTGAGCCTCGAGGGCGAGGAGACGCAGCGGTGCGAGATATACGCCCGTTTCGGCGCGGATAAGCCGCTGAAAGCCCGCGTAGGTCTTCCCGGTGTTCGTGCCGCCGAGGTGGATGACAAAGCGGCGGCTCATAGCTCGGGCGGCGGGATATTCGTCCTTCGGATTCAGCGCGACGAGGAGAGAAAGGCTCGTCCTTATCGCGCGGGGAACGAACCATACCGAATATATGCTGTCTACCGTGCGGGAGAGAAGCTGATTTACCGGGAAGTCCTCGAGTTTTAAGAACGGCTCGACAGCCTCCGCCGAGCGGGCGGCGGTCAGAGCGGCGACGGCGGCCCCGGCGGCGGCGCGGAGAACGAAGGGGTACCGCGCCTTGACCGCCTCGGCGTGATATACGGTCGGGTACTCTGAAAAGCAGGCGGCGGCGAGAATAAACTGGGACAGTATGCGCGGGATCTCGCGGCCGTCACAGCGGCGCTCAAGGGCGAGAAACTGCCCGGCAAAGCCCTTCGCCTGGGTGAGACGGGGCTCTCTTTTGGAGGTATATGAATTAAGCCGCTCGCTGATAGCTCGGTGGTAAAGCGAGGCGAGGAGCCATTCCGATGAATCGTCCTTCTCCGCTCCGTTCCACGAAGCCTCAAGCTCAGGAAGAAAGCCCGAAAGCCTGGATTCATGCGGGCACTTCGGCGCCTCGGCCGCGGCGGCAAAGGCGTCCGAACGCTCAAGCTCGGCGACGACGCTCTTATCCCAGAGACGCACCGTATGCCCGCGCGCCGTGCGTACAGCCGAAGGCTTCGGAAGAAGGTCGGATATGAGCTTTCCGGTCCAGCCCCGGCTTCTCAGCTCCGCGTATGAATAATATTTGCTTCTCTTGTGGCCGGACATTCGCCGCACCTCCTTTTTTTACTTAGTTTTCGACTATTGTACCACACTTATTCCGATTTGTTAAGTACCGTGCATTTTCCGCCTACTCCGCCATATATTTTAATAAAACGGAGGCGAGGAAAATGATAAAAAAACTTATCGGGAAAATAAAAAGAGCGGCCGAGACGCATAAAAAAGCCGCGACTGCGGCGCTCTGCGCGCTTATAGCCGCGGCGATACTCGCTGCGGTGGAGCTGCCGGCTATGGTGACGGCGTCAACCGCGACCCGCGAGCTTCCCATCTACAGCGTGGAGCGCGATCAGAAGATGATAGCCCTGAGCTTTGACGCAGCCTGGGGCAACGAGGATACGGAGACGCTGATCCGCATTTTGGGAAAATACAACGTGAAGGCGACGTTCTTCGTCATCGGCAGATGGGCGGAAAAATACCCCGAGAGCGTGAAGGCGCTCGCGGACGCGGGACACGAGGTGATGAACCACTCCGACGACCACGCCCATTTCAACACCCTGAGCGCCGATTAGATAGTGAAAAACGTGAACGCCGCCTCGGACAGGATAGAGACGATAACCGGCGTAAGGCCGACGCTCTTCCGCCCGCCCTACGGGGAGTACGACGACCACGTTATAAAAGCCGTGCGCTCGATGGGCGTCGAGCCGATCCAGTGGGACGTGGACAGCCTCGACTGGAAGGACCTCTCGGCTCAGGATGTCTATAAGCGGGTGACCTCGAAGGCCGCGCCCGGCAGCATCGTGCTCTTTCACAATGCGGCAAAGCACACGCCCGAGGCGCTTGGGGATATAATAGAATTTCTCTTGAGCGAGGGATATACGATAGTGCCGGTATCGGAGCTTATCCTGAAGGGCGACTATACGATAGACCACACGGGAAGGCAGTTTCCCGCCGGATAAAAGTTTTCGCTCTCGTTGACAACTCCCGCCGGTTTTTGCTATAATTTTTTCATTACCGGGAAGGGAGACGGGATATGAACAAGCTGACGAAATGGATGGACGAGAGAAAGAGATCGTCCTTTATCCTTATGCTCATCGTGGGCGCTTATCTTTATTATTCTATATATAAAATGTTCCAGGGCCTCGAGACGCTGGAGACCAGCCACACCCCGGTGTATATCTTTATGGGCGTTTTCGCGGTCGGCGGAACCGTCCTGTTTATACTCGGCCTCATCGCCCTTATCGGCGGGCATTATAAAGAGAAATTCGAGCTTTCGGAGGATGAGGAAGCCGCCGAAGCCGATGAAGAAGCCGAGGAAAATTACGAAGAAACCGACGAAGAAACCGAGGACGAAGAGGACACCGAGGACGCATCAGAATAATGCACAAAAAAGCCTGCATTATTTTGGCATTTTCTCCAAAAAATGCACTGATTATTGACATTGGTTGTTGATTGCGCTAAAATCTATATGAAAATTTGGGGGATATTTCAACAGAGTTCACAAAGAGATTTTGCGCCTCTAATGTTCGAATATTGCCCGAAAAATGCGGTTATTCCCGGCATTCCGGTGAATAATAATAATTTTTTTTGGAGGAAAATATGAAAAAGATTCTCGCATTTGTTCTTGCCCTCGCGATGGTATTTGCTCTCGTCGCCTGCGCAGGAGAGACCAAGACCGAAGAGTCCGTCCAGGTCGGTATCGTTCTTCCTACCAAGGATGAGCCCCGCTGGCTCCAGGATGAGGCTTCCTTCACCGAGGCCCTGAAGGCCGCCGGATTCACCTCCGAGGTTATGTTCTCCCAGGGTTCTCCCGCGACTGAGCAGACCAACGTCGAGGCGCTCATTGAGAAGGGCATCAAGGTCCTTGTTATCTGCGCTCATGACGCTACCGCCGCAGGCGCCACCGTCAAGAAGGCTCATGACGCCGGCATCACCGTAGTTTGCTACGACCGTCTTATCACCGGCACCGACGCTGTTGATTACTATGTCACCTTCGATTCCTTCGCTGTTGGCGTAGCTCAGGGTCAGTACCTCATCGACAAGTATGCTGGCAAGACCAATGTTCCTCTCTACCTCTATTCCGGCGCTGTCACCGATAACAACGCGTTCATCTTCTTCGCCGGCGCTTGGTCCGTACTTAACGCCGCCGTTGCCAACGGCCAGTTCGTAGTTGAGAACTGCCCCGCCATTGCCGACTACACCGGCAAGGCCCTTGACGCCGAGAAGGATCACAAAGTCCTCGCCGGCATCCTCGGCACCATCACCACCGACTGGAACTTCGCCACCGCTAAGTCCCTTGCCGAGGGCAACCTTGTTGCTAACGACGCTTCCCAGAAGGGTGACGTTGCCATCCTTGCTCCTAACGACGGTACCGCCCGCGCTATCGCTGACGCCTTCGCCGCTGACTCCGCTGTCACCAGCTACGTCATCACCGGTCAGGACGCCGAGATGGCTTCCCTCAAGTACATCCAGGACGGCAAGCAGAGCATGACCGTTTGGAAGAACACCGCGACCCTTGCGAAGACCACCGTCTCCCTCGTCGCTGACGTTCTTAACGGCAAGACTCCTGCCAACGCCACCGCGAAGTACAACAACCAGACCAAGGACGTTCCCTCCGTTCAGGAGGAGGTCACCGTTCTTGACAAGGATAACCTCCAGCAGTACATCGACGCCGGCAACTTCAAGCAGGCTGATATCGACGCTGCGAAGTAATCTCTAACCAAAGCTTTTTGGCCGGCCCTCAGGTTCGCCTTTGGGCCGGCTAATTCCTTAATATTGCGGGGGGATGTCAATGGATAACGAATATATCCTTGAAATGAGGAACATCACCAAGGAGTTCCCCGGCGTAAAGGCGCTGGATAACGTAAACTTCAAGGTGAAGCGCGGCGAGATCCACTGTCTCGTCGGCGAAAACGGAGCCGGAAAATCCACGCTGATGAAGGTGCTCTCCGGAGTTTGGAAATACGGCACCTACACCGGCGATATAGTATACGAGGGCGAGGTCCAGCAGTTCCGCACGATCGCGGACAGCGAGGCGAAGGGCATAGCGATCATCTATCAGGAGCTTGCTCTTTTCCCTGAGCTCCCCATCTATGAGAACATCTATTTCGGCCACGAGATAATGAAGGGCCATCAGATCGACTGGAACGAGACCATCGTGCGCTCCAAAGAGATGCTCGATAAGGTCAGGCTCCGCGTCGACCCCTCGATGCCCGTTAAAAGGCTGAACACAGGTAATCAGCAGCTCGTTGAGATAGCGAAGGCTCTCTCGAAGAACTGCAAGCTGATAATCTTTGACGAGCCGACGTCCTCCCTGAACGAGGACGACAGCCAGAACCTCCTTAAGCTCATGCGCGAGCTGAAGGAGTCCGGGATAACCTGCATCATGATCTCCCACAAGCTGAGAGAGGTCACCGCCATTGCGGACACGATCACCGTACTGCGCGACGGAGCGACGATCTGCTCGCTCGACGCGAAGAAGGACGATATATCCGAGGCGAATATCATCCGCAACATGGTCGGACGCAGCATGGACACGGTTTATCCCAAGCGCGCCAAGAGAGAGCTTGGCGACGTTATGTTCGAGATCAAAAACCTCACCGTTGAGAACCCGAACACCGGCAGAGAGATCCTGCACAACGTCAACCTCAAGGTCCGCCGCGGCGAGATAGTCGGCCTTCAGGGCCTGATGGGCGCGGGACGCACCGAGTGCGCCCTCTCCGTCTTCGGCAACCCCTACGGCTACAAGATCAAGTCCGGCGAGGTCGTAATCGACGGTGTTTCCCACTTCTTCAAGAGCCCCGCTGACGCTATCAAGAACGGCCTTGCATACGTCTCCGAGGACAGAAAGGGCAACGGCCTCGTGCTTATCCAGGACGTGCGCTTCAACACCACGCTCGCAAATCTCCAGGCTCTCGTCAAGGGCGTCGCCATAAACGATAACGAGGAGATCATCGTCGCGAACAGGTACAAGGATGAGCTGAACGTTAAGACCCCGAGCATCGCGCAGAAGGTCAACAACCTCTCCGGCGGTAACCAGCAGAAGGTACAGATAGCGAAATGGCTCTTCGTTTCGCCGAAGGTGCTCATTCTGGACGAGCCTACCCGCGGAATCGACGTAGGCGCGAAATACGAGATATACTCCCTTATGAACAAGATGGTGGAAGAGGACGGCATGAGCATCATAATGATCTCGTCCGAGCTGCCTGAGGTTCTCGGTATGTCAGACCGCCTTTACGTTATGAGCGAGGGTTATATAACCGGCGAGCTCACGGCGGAAGAGGCGACTGAGGAAAAGGTCATGAGAATGGCCATAAATTTGGGCTAAGGGGAAGAAACAATGGGAAATAATATAATGGATTTTGTGCTATATTTTGTAGCATCTATTATTGTTTGTGCTGCATTTGGATTTTTGACAAGATCGATTGCATATAAGAAGGGTTTTAAAAAACTTGGAGGTTGGTTTTGCTTAGGCTTTTTTGCTAATCTCATTGGTCTGCTTATTACTGCTCTGATGTCACCGAGTAATCAAACAGAAGGGCCGACAAACAAGAATAATAGCAATGATATAAACCCATCTAATGAAATAGGAAAGCTATTAAAAGGAAACGTCAAGAGCTACATGATGTATATCGCTCTCGTGCTCATCATGCTCGTTTTCCAGATCTGGTCCGGAGGCAAGTTCTTTAAGCCCTCCAACATCTCCAACCTCTTCAACCAGGCGGCCTACGTTGCCGTTCTCGCTATCGGCATGACGCTGATACTCATACTCAAGCACATCGACCTCTCCGTCGGCTACGTCGCCGGCTTCACCGGCGCTATCTGCGCCATCCTCATGCAGACCTACGGCCTGCCCGTCTGGGCGACGATCCTCATCGTTCTCGTCCTCGGCGTGCTGATCGGTCTCTATCAGGGCACGGTCATCATGCGCGTCGGCGTTCCCGCCTTCGTCACCACCCTCGCCGGAATGTTCATATTCCGCGGACTTCTCTCCCTCGTGCTTGAGAAGAACGGAACGATTGCGGTAAGTCAGGACGCCTTCCTTAAGCTCTGTCAGGGCTTTATACCTGATATTCCAAATAACACGGGCATCCATCTCGTGACAATGCTCATAGGTATCGTTGCGGTAGTATTTGTGATTTATTCTATGCTAAAATCCCGCCGCAATAAGCAGAAGTATCAGTTCAAGGTCGTGTCCACACCAGTTTTTGTAGTTGAATTAGTTTTGATTTCTTCAATCATCCTTGGCATTTGTATGGTTCTCGCCTCCGATCAAGGCATCCCCTGGAGCGCCGTTATCGTCGGCGTCATCCTCGCTGTATACACCTATATGCTGAACAAGACGAAGCTCGGCCGCTACATCTACGGTATCGGCGGCAACGATCAGGCCGCCGAGCTCTCCGGCGTAAACGTCAAGCTCGTCACCCAGTTTGCTTTCTGCTCCATGTCCTTCCTTGCCGCCGTCTCCGGAATACTCTATACCTCCCGTATAGGCTCCGCGAGCCCCCAGGCGGGCAACGCCTTCGAGATGGACGCCATAGCCTCATCCTACATAGGCGGCACGGCGGTCTCCGGCGGCGTCGGCAAGGTAACGAACGCCATTATCGGTACCTTCGTTATCATGGCTCTCACGAACGGAATGCTGATGAAGGGCGTCAACATCTCCTATCAGTACATAGTCAAGGGCGTCATCTTCATAATCGCCGTTGCTTTCGACGTTCGTACCCGCAGAAAGTAATTTCCTCCATAGCTATAATTTTCGCCCGCGCCAAACGGCGCGGGCGACTTTTTAAGTTTCATCCTCATTTCCCGTTCTGATCCACGGGAGCTTTATGCCGCGGGAAAAGCCCTTGTTGATCTGTGCGTAAGAGCCGACCCGGAAAACGGAATCGGGGAAGCGGTCGTTCCACTCCATCGAGAGCTCCTCGGCAAAGGCGCGGGAGACCTCCGTACCTATCTCAATACAGGCGGGGGCGAGAAAGAGGGCGAGGAGGAGCTTGTCGTCCTCGCGCACGGCCTCACGGCGGAATTTGAAGCGGTGCCTGTTCCAATCCGCCTCAAGCGCGTCTACAAGGCTCTTTACCTCGGAGCCTATGCTCTCAGGCGCTATTCCGGAAAAGTATTCATCCGCGCCGGCACGGTATTTCTCAAAGAAAACGGGGTATTCCGTTTTGTTGAAATGTGCGGTATATATCCTGTATTTGTCGACGAGATCGTAAACCGTCATTTTAAAAGCCTCCCGATGAAAAAGAATAGTTGACTTGCGCTGAGTTTTGTGATAGAATTTCTAAGCTAAATAAATATCGGTGTGCTGGTGTAGCTCAGTCGGTAGAGCAGCTGATTCGTAATCAGCAGGTCGTGTGTTCAAGTCACATCACCAGCTCCAACGTCGTCGCGGACTCGTTAAGTTCGCGACGGCGTTTTTTTATTATTTTAGCTCCCTGTAGTATAATCCGCCCGTGCGCGGGCCTTTGCTTTCGCGGTTTTCCGCTATCTCGGCAAAGATCCTATCGCGCTCCTCCGGCGTCTCCGTTGTAAACCAGAGAAGCTTATAGTCGCAATTTGCCTGCAGCTTTCCACCGATGTGGAGCGGAACGGGATTTAAAATAGTCTGAAATCTGCGATTGTGGCACGTTATTTCAAATTTAGCCCCGGTTTTATCGGTCAGGTGGGGATATCCGTCGCATTTAGAGCAGCTTCGCGCCGCCCTTGCGGGGCAGGAGCGAACGCGCATCATGGGAAGCTTTCCGTAGGCGATATAGCCACGGGGCATAGTTCCGCCGAGGGCGGCTATCCTGTTAATCCTCAGCTCGAAGGAAACGGTAACGGCGGATAGCCCGAGCTCGCGGTAGTATTCAAGGGCGGGAGTGTTCAGCACGTTGAGCCCCGCTCCGCCGAAGACCTGAAAGCAGAGCTCGCGCCCGAGCGCGACCCCGTAGGCGTTTTCGGCGTAGACGCTTTTGAGCCCCGCGTCGGAAAGACGCCTGAGCCGTGCCCTCTCCTCGTCCTCGTTTTCGGGGAAGAGAACGGCTGGCAGCTCGCCCGTGAGTCTGTCGCCGAGGGAGGTTATAAGATCCGGGTGCGATTCTATCTCGACAAGCGGCAGAATGAGCCGGTCAGAGGCAAGCTTTACAGCGTCCGCGCTCTCGCACCTTACCCATAGCTCAGAATGCTCGGGTGGGGAATACTTGTCAATATTATAGGAAAAATCACAGGCAGAGTGGGGGATAACCTCAGAAAGCTCACGATCAAGAGCCTCAATTCCCATTCTGCGCATCGAATTCATAACCGATGGCGGGAGCATAAGACCGAGGGGGTTATCTACGCTTAGCCCGTTTAGGAAAAAGCGGGTGCCGCCCAATTTTGAAAGGGAGCGGAGGGCGTATTCCTTATCCGTGGGGCGGTTCTCCGCCAAAATGCCTCCCTCTCCGCTGACGGTGACGCTGCGGGAGAGGGCAGAGACTTTAAGCTCGGAGCTGTCAGCGCCGACGGTGAGGCTCATATCGGCGGGTACGGTCTGCGTTTCCTTCTCATAAAGCCTCGAGAGCTCCTTTAAAACTCCGGCAGAGGCAACGACGTCCTCCTTCTCCCTGTGGCCGAACATCGCCCCGTCGCGTTTTCCCGTGGCGTACCCGTCGGTAAAGCCGCTTCGGGAGAAGACGGCGCGGAGAGAATCCTCGTCGTAAGCCTCGCCGCTCGCGGCGGCCTTTGCGGCGGTGACGGCAGCGGCGACGTATTCGGGTCTCTTCATCCGCCCCTCTATCTTAAGAGAGGAGACGCCCGCCTCGCTGAGCGCACGTATATGGCGAAGGTGCGACATATCCTTAAGGCTTAGGGCGTAGTGCCGCCCCTCGCAGATAAAGTCCGTGCGGCAGGGCTGGGCGCAGAGGCCGCGATTTCCGCTTCTGCCGCCGATAAGGCTCGACATATAGCAGGCGCCGGACAGGCACATACAGAGGGCTCCGTGCACGAAGGCCTCGAGCTCAACGCCCGTCTCGGAGCGGATCTTCTCGATCTCCCTTATCGAGAGCTCGCGGGCGAGGACGACGCGCTTTACCCCGAGATCCTCATAAAACTTTGCCCCGTCCGTATTGTGTACGGCGCATTGGGTGGAGGCGTGTACCTCAATGGTGGGATAGCGGCGGAGAAAGAGCCGCATAACGGCGAGATCCTGAACTATCACGGCGTCGGCGCCGGAGGCGGCGATCTCCTCGGCAGTGCGCCGGAGCGCGGGGAGCTCTCCGTCAGTTACGAGGGTATTCACTGTGATATGCGCCTTAGCGCCACGCCCGTGACAGAGGGCGACCGCGTTCTCAAGGGTACCACCGCCAAAATTCTCGGCGTTCTGCCTTGCGTTAAAGCAGCCCGCGCCGAAGTAAACGGCGTCGGCTCCGCAGCGGAGGGCGGCAATAAGCTGCTCCCGGCCGCCTGCGGGCGCAAGTATTTCGGGCGTCGGCATATGCTCGCCTCCTAAAAATCTTCTCTCCAGTATTTTAACATAAGGTAAATGGCATTTCAACTGTTGCGGATTACGGTTTTTTGGCGTAAAATCATAGGAAAGGGAGTGACGGCAAATGACAAACGCGGAACGCTTCGTGGAAAAATACAAGAGGCTTGAGAAGGCGGTGCGAACGGCGTACAGACTGAAGGACCGCGATTCGATAGTTTTTTACCTCTCCAAGGATAACAGATTCAAGAAATACGCGGGCGAAGTTAAGCTCTGCCAGAGCGTCAGAAACGTGATACAGCACGAGCCGCGCTTCGGGGATGAGTACCCCGTTCAGCCCTCGGAGGATATGCTTAATTTCATCGACGAGCTTATAGATACGATCGAAAACAGGGTAAAGGTCATACAGATCGCGACGCGGAACGTAGTCTCCTCGGAGATCGACGGTGACGTTCGCGAGACTATGGCGAAAATGCGGGTAAAGGGCTATAACCACGTGCCTATCCTTGAGAACGGGGTCGTGAAAGGCGTATTCAGCCGCAGCTCGCTTTTCAATATGATCGTGGACAAATCGGACGGCGGGAACACAGACCCGCAGACCTTCGCCGATATGCGCGACTACCTCGGCTTTGAGGACAGAGGCGCGGAGGAATTCATATTCGTCTCCCGCGATATGTACGTTGAGGAGCTTGAGGAGCTCTTTGAGGCGGAGATAAAAAAGGCGAGGCGGGTCTCGGCCGCCTTCGTCACCGATACGGGCGATAAAAACGGGAAGCTTCTGGGGATGATAACCCCGTGGGATCTATTCAAGGCGTGAGGTGAAGGATGAAAGTTTGCGTTATAGGGGGCGGCGCCTCCGGCCTCGTCGCCGCCGTCACGGCTGCGGAACGGGGAAATGAGGTAACGCTCTGCGAGCGGCAGGCGAGGGTCGGCAGAAAACTTATGTCAACCGGAAACGGACGCTGCAATCTGACGAATATGAACTGCTCTTTAGAGCACTACCACGGGGCGGACGCGGCCTTTATCCGCCCGGCTCTCGACGCCTTCGGGCCGAATGAGGCGAGGGAGTTTTTCGCGGACCTCGGACTGATCACGGTCGCGGAGCCATCGGGGAGGGTGTACCCCTTTTCCGACCAGGCGGGCAGCGTTTTAGACGTTCTGCGCTTCCGCTGCGACGCCGTCGGCGTCGTAACCCGTACCGGGGCTGAGGTGCTCAGGATAAGAAAGCGCGCCGACGGCTTTGAGGTGGAGACGGCGGAGGAAAAAGCCCTGTTTGACAGGGTGATAATAGCCTGCGGCGGAGCGGCGGGGGCGAAGGTCGGCGGATCCAGCCTCGGCTATGAGCTTCTGCGCGGCTTCGGGCACAGGATAACTGAGCTGAGACCGGCCCTCGTACAGCTAAAGACGGACGCGACGTATATAAAAAGCCTGAAGGGCGTGCGAGCTCAGGCGGGCGTTCAGCTTATAAAGGGCGGTAAGACGATCATGACCGGAGGGGGCGAGGTGCAGTTTACCGAATACGGCCTTTCCGGCCCCGCGATATTCGATATCTCTCGATGGGCCTCTGAGGGCTGCGAGATAAGGCTCGACCTCGCCCCGGATATGGGGAAGAAGGAGCTTGTCTATTACCTCAGACGGAGGACGGCCGAGCTTCCGGAGCTTACGGCGGAGGATATACTGACGGGCTTTCTGCATAACAGGCTGGGGAGCACGGCGGTGAGATACGCGGGTGTCAGCCTTAATACGAAGCTCTCCGCGCTCAGCTTTACGGACGTTCTGAAAATTGCGGACGCGGTAAAGGGCTTTGCCGCTAAGGTGTACGGCACTCTCGGCTTTGATGCCGCCCAGGTGACCCGCGGCGGGGCGGACGTGGGCGAATTTGACCCGCAAACCCTTGAAAGCCGCAAAGTTCCGGGGCTTTACGCCTGTGGCGAGGTGCTGGACGTGGACGGCGACTGCGGGGGCTATAACCTTGCGTGGGCGTGGGCGAGCGGAAGAAGGGCGGGAGAGCTCGGATGATAATAAGAAATATATCCGTCTCGCCGGAAGAGGGCGAGCGCGGGGCAAGAGCCGAGGCACGGAGGATACTTGGCCGCCCTGTTGAAGCTTTTACGATCATCAAAAGATCGATAGACGCCAGAAAAAAGCCAAACGTAAAACTTATATACACGGTGGAGGCTCTTGCTAAGGGAGAAAGAAGCGAGCTCGAGCCCGTGTACGAGCCGCCGAAGGCGGCAAGGTCCGGCGGGAAGAGACCAGTCGTCGTCGGCTTCGGGCCTGCCGGAATGTTCGCCGCCCTCACTCTCGCTATGGCGGGACTGAGGCCGATAGTTTTAGAGCGGGGCGACGACGCCGAGACGAGGACTGCGAAGGTACTTAAGTTCTGGGAGAGCGGGAAGCTCGATACCGAGTCGAACGTCCAGTTCGGCGAGGGCGGAGCGGGCACCTTCTCCGATGGAAAGCTCAATACGGGAACTAAGGACAAAAGGCTCGGCTTCGTCTTCAAAAGCCTTGTCGACTTCGGCGCGCCCGGGGATATAATGTACGACGCGAAGCCGCATATCGGAACGGACGTGCTCAAGACCGTCGTGCTCAATCTTCGCAAAAGGGTCGAGGAGCTCGGCGGCGAGGTGCGCTTCCGCTCGAAACTTACAGGGATAGAGACCGAGAACGGGCGGGTAATTGCCGCCCTTGTGAATGGAACCGAGAGGATAGAGTGCGACAGCCTTATCCTCGCCATAGGCCACAGCGCGAGGGATACCTTCGAGCTTCTTTTGTCCCTCGGCGTGCCGATGGAGCCGAAGGCGTTTTCTATGGGCGTGCGAATCGAGCACAGGCAGAGGGATATCGACTTTTCGCAGTACGGCGAGATGGCGGAGCGCAATCTTCTGCCGCCTGCGGATTACAAGCTCTCGGTGAGCTTCCCGGAGGGCGACAGCGCCTACACCTTCTGTATGTGCCCGGGAGGGTACGTCGTCGCCGCCGCGAGCGAAAATGGCAGAGTATGCACGAACGGTATGAGCGAGAGGGCGAGAGACGGGGAAAACGCGAATTCCGCCCTGCTCGTTACGCTGACGCCCGACAGCTTTCCATATCCCGGCCCGCTCGGCGGTATGCGCTGGCAGAGGGAGCTTGAGGAGAGCGCCTTCCGCGCGGGCGGAGAGGATTACAGAGCTCCCGCCCAGCTCTCCGGCGATTTTATAAACGGGCGAATAAGCCGCGGCGCGGGCAGGGTAAGGCCCACGTATAAGCCCGGCGTCACCTGGACGGACTTGAACGCCGTTCTGCCCGGAAAGATAACCGGAACCCTCAAAAAGGCGATACCTGCCCTCGGACGCAAGCTCAGAGGCTTCGACGATCCTGAGGCAGTGCTTACCGCCGCCGAGACGCGCTCCTCGTCTCCGGTCAGGATAACGAGAGGAGAAGACCTCTCCTCCGCGCTGAGAGGGCTCTACCCCTGCGGCGAAGGCGCGGGCTACGCCGGAGGCATAGCCTCAGCCGCAGTCGACGGAGTAAAATGCGCCGAGGCGGTAATTTTGAACTGAATGTAAACATTTTCCTAAGCCGTCCGATTTCTCTTGACATCGGGCGGCTGATTCCATATTGTATTATCCAGTTAATACAATAGACGATTGTGAGATGGTAGAATGCTGAAGCTTGAGAATATTACAAAGGACTACAGAGTCGGGGATATGACCGTCCACGCGCTTCGGGGCGTGAGTCTTGAATTTCGAAGAAGCGAATTTGTCGCCGTGCTGGGTCACTCCGGCTGCGGGAAGACCACTCTTCTCAATATCATCGGCGGGCTTGACAGGTACACCTCCGGCGACGTTGCGATAAACGGCAGGAGCACGAAGAATTATAAGGACAGGGACTGGGATTCTTACAGGAACCACTCGGTCGGCTTCGTGTTCCAGAGCTATAACCTTATCCCGCATCAGAGCGTTTTAAGAAACGTCGAGCTCGCGCTCACGATAGCGGGGGTCTCAAGGGAGGAGAGGACGCGCAGGGCGAAAAAGGCTTTATCAGACGTCGGCCTTGCCGATCAGCTCAAAAAGAGGCCGAACCAGCTATCCGGCGGGCAGATGCAGAGGGTGGCTATCGCCCGCGCACTCGTGAACGATCCCGAGATACTGCTTGCCGACGAGCCGACGGGGGCCCTTGACTCCGAGACGAGCGTCCAGGTGATGGAGATACTGAAAAAGGTCGCGGAAAAGCGCCTCGTCGTGATGGTGACGCATAACCCGGAGCTCGCGGAAAAGTACGCTACGAGGATAGTGCGGCTCAAGGACGGGCTCGTGACCGACGACTCGGATCCATGTTCGCCGGAGACGGAGGAGCGTGACAAAGTTAAGTCTGGCAGAGCGAGAATGGGCTTTTTAACGAGCCTGTCGCTTTCGCTCAACAACCTTATGACGAAGAAGGGGAGAACGGTGCTGACGGCCTTCGCGGGCAGCATCGGCATAATCGGCATAGCGCTGATACTGTCAATGTCGAACGGGGTCAACAAGTACATCGACGATATCCAGAGGGAGACTATGACCTCCTACCCGATAACGATACAGTCCGAGGCGGTCGACCTCTCGGGTCTGATGGGTATGAGAAGCGAGATGATGCGCGCCTACTCCGAGCGGGGCGAAAACGCGGACAGAACGGGGATAAACGCGGGCTATTCAAAGCTGGAGGCGGGCGAGGCGCTGTCCTCGAGCGTTAAGGAGAATAACCTGACTGCCTTTAAGAGATACCTTGACGACCCAGAAAGCGAGATTAACGGGTATATCGGCGAAAACGGCGTGGTCTATTCCTACGACGTGGACTTCAACGTTTACGCCTACGATCCGGACGGGAAGCTTATAGATACCGATTCCTCTGTCGACGACCTCTCCGGCGGGTCAAAGAGCGGGTTTTCGGGCTTTTTCGCCATGTCCTCGATGATGGGAAGAAGCTCGGTCGGCGCAAAAAACTTCACCGAGCTTATGCCGGGTGCGGACGGACTTGCGGTGAGCCGGGTGGTTACGGATAACTACGAGCTTCTGTACGGAAACTGGCCGGAGAAGTTAGACGAAGTCGTGCTCATCTTAGAAGAGGATAACTCCCTTGACGCAGAGACGCTGTATCAGCTCGGATTTATAACGGGCGACGAGTACCTTGAGGCAAAGAGCGCGATCGAGGGCGGGAAAAAGGCGCAGGAGAGAAGCTGGGACTATTCCGAGATCGACGGGCGCAGCTTCTACCTCGTGACCGCCTCTGACTTCTATGAGGAGGGCGCGGACGGCCTGTTTATAAACGTGGGCGATAACCCGATAAAGACGCAGGAGCTTGCGGAAAACGGGCTTGAGCTTAAAATTTCAGGCGTCGTGCGGGAGAAGGACGGGCTCAGGATGGGCGCCTCAGGCGCCGCCGTGGGCTATACCTCGCTTTTAACGGACTGGGTCGTGGAGCACACGGACAACAGCGCCGTCGTAAAGGCTCAGGAGGCTGACAGCTCGGTCAACGTGCTGAACGGTCTTCGCTTCGAGGCGCTAGACGACGAGGCGAAAATAGCCGACGCGAAGGAGCATATCTCAAAGCTCAGCATAGGCGAGAAGGCGAATCTCTATACACTGATAGCCTATTACGAGCGGCAGAACGCAGCAGGGGAGGAAGCCCCCGCCGAGACTCAGCTTCCCGAGGGCTACCCGGAGGGGGGCGAATATTCTCAGCCCGCCCCGTCCGGCGAGGAGGGAATGGCCGCCATGCTCGACGCCTGGCTTGCTGGCGACCCCGACCCGGATATACTGCTCGGCATTTACGACGAGCAGATCGGCGGACAGAGCTATGAGGACAATCTCAAAAGCTTCGGCAAGGTGAGCTACGAAGCCCCCGATTCTATAAGCATATACGCCGACTCATTCGAGGCAAAGGAGCTTATAAGCGATGCGATAAGCCGCTACAACGAGGGCGAGGCGGAGGAGAACAGGATAACCTACACCGACTACGTCGCCCTTCTCACAAGCTCGATAACCGAGATAGTCGACGTCGTCAGCTATGTGCTCATCGCCTTCGTAGCCGTCAGCCTCGTGGTAAGCTCGATCATGATAGGCATAATAACGCATATCAGCGTTATGGAGCGCACGAAGGAGATAGGCATACTCCGCGCCCTCGGAGCGTCCAAGCGGAACATCAGCCAGGTGTTCAACGCGGAGACGGTGATAATCGGACTTATCTCGGGCGCCTTGGGCGTCGGCGTCTCGATGGTGCTGACGATACCGATAAACGCAATTCTCCGCTCGCTGACGGGCTCTCAGACCGTGGCGGCGAGCCTGCCCATCTCAAATGGGGCGATACTCGTTGCCATAAGCGTGGCGATAACGGTCATCGGCGGTCTTATCCCCGCGAAGCGCGCGGCAAAAAAAGACCCCGTGATCGCGCTGAGAACGGAATAAAATACTACGACCGCCCGATAATTCGGGCGGCCGTTTTTCTGCCTGTATTACATTATCACCGGGCCATATGTCCATTCCGTTCCACCGAGGCGGTTTTCCGGGTCGTTGAGGGCGAGGCGGAAGAGGTCTGTGGCTCGGACGTCGATATCGAATATTTCCCGAGCCTCGGGTTCAAGAAGCTTTGCGGCGGCGGGCTTCGTTATAAGAGGCTTTTTTGCCGCCGTCCTCGCGAGGTGAAGCACCTTTCGCCCGCGCTCGTTGCAGCCGAGAACGCGGATATAGGGCGGGAGACCCCGCTGATCCTCGGCGCTTATTCCAAGGGCCGCGGCGGCGACCATGCGGCGGATGCGCGAGAGAGCGTAACGCTTTGATTTTACCGAGCTGAGAACGGCGTCGAGGCTCGCCTCCCGCCTTCCGGCGGCCATCAGCCTGCGCCACAGCCCCTCGGAGGCGTCGGGCAGGGCGGCAAATTCCTCTTCGCCCATCGTTCTGAGCCTGTATAAAATAGCGGCCTCGATATTATTTATATTGGCGGGAGCGAGCCCGGCCTCAAGCTCTCGGGAGAGAATGGCATGCGCCGCCTCGGGTATATATGGCGAAACGTCGCGTCCCTCGCGCATAAGCTCCCTCAGGCGGGAGGCGGGGGCGAGAGAGCCGCTTTCGGCCCCGTCGTGTTCCGTCGCTATCCTTTGAAAAGTGAAGGGCTCGATCTTTTCCGCGCCGAGGGCGGATATCGCCTTTAAATACTCCACGCCCAGTATGTTGTTCGGCCCGCGCAGAAGCTCGGCTCCCTCGCGGTAAACGGCGGCGAGAGCCTTTTCGCGGGCGGCGGCGTAGGATATCCCCGCCTTCATCGCAAGCTTTACCCCCTCGCGGACGGCGTCCAACCCGAGAAGATCGGCGGATTTTTGAAGCTTTTCGATATCCCCGCATTCCGAGCCGAAGGAGAGGACGATCGGAAGGTTGAGGGCCTGAAGGACGGCGACGCCGCCGGCTGCGAATCTCTCGGCTGAGGATACCGCCCAGACGGTCGGGTTTTCAAGCACGAGGTCGGCGCCGGAGACGAGAGCCATCTCGGCCCGCGCCCGCTTTGAGAGTATGGCGGGCTCGCCGCGCTGGACGAAGGAGCCGCTCATCACGCAAACTACGGCGGTATCCTCCCCGCATTTCTCGCGGGTCTTCTCAATATGCAGGGCGTGACCGGAATGGAAGGGATTGTATTCGGCTATGATTCCGGCTATCTTCATTTATGCGCTCTCCTTCCGGGGAAAATTTACAAAATATATTGTTTTATCACCAAAAATCACTTATAATATATTACACTCTAAAAACTGAAAACGCAAGGGAAGGGAAAATAATATGAAAATATTAGTAATAAACGCGGGCTCCTCCAGCCTCAAGTATCAGTTCATGGATTCCGAGACCGGCGAGGTCTTCGCAAAAGGCCTCTGCGAGCGCATCGGAATCGACGGAAGGCTCACCCACAAGGTGCCGGGCAGGGAAGACGTAGTCCGCGAGATCGCTATGCCGACCCACTCCGAGGCGATCAAGTCCGTCCTCGATATCATGGTCGACCCCGTTTACGGCGTGGTCGCCTCCGTCGATGAGATCGACGCCGTCGGTCACCGCGTGCTCCACGGCGGCATGGCCTTCACCGAGAGCTGCGTTATTGACGACGCCTGCATCGCCGCCATTGAGAAGTGCATACCCCTCGGACCTCTGCACAACCCCGCGAATCTTATGGGCATCCGCGCCTGCCAGGAGCTTATGCCCACGAAGAAGCAGGTCGCCGTTTTCGACACCGCCTTCCATATGACAATGCCCCCCAAGGCGTATATCTATCCCATCCCCTATGAATACTACGAGAAGGACGAAGTCAGGCGCTACGGCTTCCACGGCACCAGCCACCGCTACGTCTCCGCCCGTGCTCTCGCTCTCCTCGGCCGCACCGAGAATCCGGAGGGCACGAGGATAATCACCTGCCACCTCGGAAACGGCTCCTCTATGGCCGCCGTAAAGGACGGAAAGTGCGTTGACACCTCGATGGGCCTCGGGCCTCTCGCGGGCGTTCCTATGGGTACGAGATGCGGCGATATCGACGCCACGATAGTCGAGTACCTTATGGGCATCTACGGCTACGACATCAAGGAAATGATGACGATACTCAATAAGAAGTCCGGCGTTCTCGGCATCTCGGGCGTCAGCTCCGACTTCCGCGACCTCTCGAAGGCCGCCGCCGAGGGCAATAAGCGCGCCGAGCTCGCCCTTGACAAGTTTATCTACGAGGTACGCAAGGTCATCGGCGCTTACGCCGCCGCCATGGGCGGAGTGGACGCCATAGTGTTCACCGCCGGCGTCGGCGAGAACGACTTCCGTCTCCGCAAGAGAGTCTGCGAGGGCCTTGACTTCATGGGCGTCAAGATGGACGAGAAGAAGAACGAAGGCTGCCGCGTAGAGGCGGACGTCACCGGCGAGGGCAGCCGCGCCAAGGTCTTCATAATCCCCACGAACGAGGAACTGATGATCGCCATGGACACCGCCGAGCTTGCAAAATAATAAAAAACCGAGCCGGGTCACACCGGCTCGGTTTTTGGAGTCTAACAATGCCTGAAAAAGTCGATTACAACAGAATAATGGAGGCTGAGATCGCGTCCCTCGGCGGGAAAAAGCCCGACCTTCTCCTGCACTCCTGCTGCGCCCCCTGCACGAGCTCGGTTTTAGAGCGCCTCTATCCGCATTTCCGCATCGTCCTCTTCTACTTTAACCCGAACACGCACCCGAAAGAGGAGTACGATAAGCGCGGCGCCGAGCTTCCGAAGCTCCTGCGCGCCTCCGGCATGACGGACGTTGAGATAGTCTGGGGCGACTACGACCCGGGCAGGTTTTTCAGCGCCGCGAGAGGCTTTGAGACAGAACCCGAGGGCGGCGCCCGCTGCGGCGAGTGCTTTACCCTCCGCCTCAATGAGACGGCTAAGACGGCGAAGAAGCTCGGCATCGAGCGCTTTTGCACGACACTGACCGTAAGCCCGCATAAGAACGCCGGGCTTATAAACACAATAGGCGCTGAGCTTGCGCGAAACGAGGGCATAAGCTGGCTTTATTCCGATTTCAAGAAGAAAAACGGATATTTAAGAAGCATAGAGCTCAGCCGCGAGTACGAGATATACCGCCAGTGCTACTGCGGCTGTACGTTCTCGCTTGCCGCGGCGAAGGAACATTAAAAAGTCGCCCCGCCGGTTTCGGCGGGGCGATTTACGGTCAAGTCGTAGGGAGCGATGCCCACATCGCTTCGAATACTTTGCAGCCGGTCGGGGAATTCGACGGAGGCATGTAGGCATGCCTCCCTACGGCAAAAAACGCAAGGGCATCTATTTAGCTGAAACTTTCAGCAAATAAAACCTCAATGTTATAATCAATGTTTACAGAAAAAACTGCCGTCTGCTTAATTATATTAAAACATGACGTCTGCTTAATTATATTAAACTTGCATTGTATAGAGAACTCTGCTATATTATTATTACAGGCTATACCTGTAATAATACAGCAAAGGGGCATACGATATGAGAAAGAAAATTTTGGCAATCCTGCTTGTGGTTGTGCTCAGCGTTTCTATGCTTCCCGCGGCGGCCTCGGCCGACGGCGGGGAGTTTACCTTCGACGCGGAGACGGGGACGATCACGGGGTACACGGACAAATCGGTGACCGAGCTCGCGATCCCTGCGGAGATCGACGGAGTTGCGGTCACGGCGATTGGATTTCAAGCGTTCGGTTATTTTTTTAATCTAAAAAACGTTTTAATTCCAAATAGCGTAACAAGAATAGAAACAAGTGCATTTTGCTACTGCGAAAACATCGAAACAATTAATATTCCAGATGGGGTTTCAAATATTGGAGAGGTGGTATTCATAGGTTGTGACAATCTCACAAGCATAATTGTTTCCGAAAATAATAGAGCTTTTGCTTCTGCCGATGGAGTGCTTTATTCTAAAGATATGAAGACGCTCGTATGCTGCCCGGGAGGTAAGAGTGGAAGCCTTGCGATTCCCGATGGTGTACTAACAATAGGACATTCTGCAGTCAACTGCGCTTTGTTAACTAACGTGAATATTCCAGATAGCGTGACGACGATTGGATGGTGTGCATTTTCCGGTTGTGAAAGCCTTTCAAGCATTCAGATTCCAAAAGATGTGGCGATAATTTCGGATGGTGCATTTGAAGGGTGCACTAGTCTTACTTCAATATTTGTAGCGGATGAAAATAGTGCATACACTTCATACGAGGGCGCATTATATACAAAGGATATGAGTTTAATACTCTGCTGCCCCAGCGGAAAAACCGGGAATTTTGTAATACCTAACGGAGTTACAAAAATAGACAGCTTAGCATTTGGAGTTTGCAAATCGCTCTCAAGTGTTACAATACCCGTTAGCGTAACGCAAATAGAGTATTGGGCGTTTCCGAACTGCAACAGCCTTACGGACGTATACTATTCCGGCACTGAGGAAGAATGGAACGCAATAGTGATAAGCGAGGGCAACGAATGCCTCACAAACGCGACTATTCACTATAATTCCACCGATCCCGAACCCGCGCCCGTAAAGACTTACGCCGACGTGCCTGAAACGCACTGGGCGGCGGAGGCTATCAGCTACGTTACCGAGGCGGGGCTCTTCAAGGGGACGAGCGCGACCGAGTTCAGCCCGAACGGAAACATGACGAGAGCTATGCTGATGGTAGTGCTCGCGAGACTTGACGGCGTCGATACAGAGGGCGGCGACGGAAAGTGGTACGAAAAGGGTATGGAGTGGGCCGTTGAGCAGGGAATAACCGACGGCAGCTCCCCCAACGCGAACATTACGAGGCAGCAGCTCGTTACGATGCTGTGGAGATACGCGGGAAAGCCTGCCTCGAACGCATCCCTCGATGGGTACAGCGACGCGAGCGAGGTTGCGAGCTGGGCGACAGAGGCTATGAAGTGGGCAGTAGAAAACGGGATCATAAAGGGAACGAAGAAGGACGTTCTCTCACCCAACGGCTACGCCACACGCGCACAGGTTGCGACGATAATAATGAGATTTGTTGACATGTAAATAATTGAGCTCCCGCCGCATTTTTCGCGGCGGGAGCATTTTACGGCGCGGCAGAGATTACCTATCGCCGACAGTCGTCGTAGGGAGCGATGCCCACATCGCTCCGAATACTTTGCAGCCGTTCCGTAATTCGACGGAGGCATGTGGGCATGCCTCCCTACGGCGGCAAAACTAGACGTTTCGACATTATTCCGTATGGACTGACGCCCCCCGGCAGCCCGTGCTTACGGTTAGCGGGAACGGGCCGTCGAGGGCGCCGGCCCCTACGGAGAATTCTACACCTATGGCGCGTAATTTGTCTTCAACATAAGTCGCCCCGCCGGTTTCGGCGGGGCGCTGCTTTATTCGAGGTTGAGCCTCTTTTTGAGATTTATCCAGGTGAGGAAGTAGAACACCGCCGCCTGGACGAGGGAGAGACCGCCGAGGGTCGCCATCTGTATGCGCCATTCGCTCATAGCGTCCGCGACGCCCGCGCCGGCGCCGAAAAGGAACATCGAGGCGGTCACGCTGAAAACGCTCTGTCCGAGAGCGGCGAGGATGACGATCCGCGTTATCGAAGCCGCCGTGCTCAGAACGAAGTAGAAGAGGACTGAGAAGCCCATCTTGCCCCGGGCAAAGCCGTGACCGATACTGAGGGCGGCGTAGAAGTTCAGGCAGCTTGCCACGACGGAGAAGAGGCCGACGATGATGAGCTCAACAGCGCCCTCGATAAATACCGCCGCGTTGCCGCCGGAGAGACGCATCAGAATATCCCAAATATCGCGAAAAGCGTCTACGATCGACGAGTTAGTCAGATACGCGATGAATACGGCTATAAAGTCGACGATAACGGCGAGCACTATCCAGATAACGCTCACGATTATCTTCGCCCAGATAAGGGAGCTCAGACTCACGGGGAGGGTCATCGTGAGATACCCCTCGTCGCCCAAAAGGTTCCGCTTGAAGCGCATCACCATAACGACGATGCAGACTATGAATACCGCCCCGAGCGCGGCGCCGAACAGAAGCATAAACAGCGCCAGCAGCAGCTCAAGCACGACCGGAAGATCGTTGATATCATAAAGCTTCAGAGCGAAATGCACCGCGACGCTCATGGTCAGGACGATAAGGAACAGAAGCGGAATGAGCCTTGCGGTGGCTTTGAATTCGTGCTTTATAAGTTTTCTCAGCATCTGAATACCTCCCTGAACAGAGCGTCGACGCTCTTGCCCTCCTTTTCGCGGATATCGTCCACGGTGCTGCGGAGGACTATTCTGCCCTGATTTATGAACACGACGTCGTCAAGCACGGTCTCCACGTCCTGGATGAGATGGGTGGAGATAACTACGCTCGCCTCGGGATCGTAATTTGCGATTATCGTGTTCAGAATGTAGTCGCGGGTCGCGGGGTCGACACCGCCTATCGGCTCGTCGAGCAGATAGAGCTTAGCCCTGCGGCTCATCACCATAATGAGCTGCACCTTCTCGCGGGTGCCCTTGCTCATAGCCTTTATCCTCATATTCTCGTCTATCGAGAGGCCGGAGAGCATCGTTTTTGCCCGCGCAAGGTCGAAATCGGGAAAGAAATCCTGATAATAGTTAAGAAGCTGAGTGACCGTCATCCACGTCGGGATATTCAGCCTTTCGGGCAGATATGAGACTATCTTCTTCGTTTCAATGCCCGGCTCAAAACCGCAGATCAGCACCTTGCCGGAGGTCGGGGTAAGCAGCCCGTTTGCCAACTTTATAAGAGTCGTCTTTCCCGAGCCGTTCGGCCCGAGAAGACCGGTTATTTTGCCGGGCTTAATCGTGAGGTTTACGCTGTCAAGAGCCTCGGTGCTCCCGTACCTCTTCGTGAGACCGATACATTCAAGAGTTGCCATTCGGCTTTTCACCTTCCTTTATTAGTTCTATGATGTCCTCGCCCGTGTAGCCCAGCCTGTTCATAAAAGCGGTAAACTCGTTTAGCCGCTCGCTCGCAAGCTCGCGCCGCACGCGGCCTACGGCGTCCGCCTCCTCGGTAACGAATCTGCCCGAGGTCCTCTGAGCGTAGACGAGACCGTCGCGCTCAAGCTCGCTGAGCGCCCGCTGCATCGTGTTCGGGTTTACCCCTGCCCAGGCGGCAAGCTCGCGCACGCTCCTCAGCTTTTCCCCGGGCTTCAGCTCGCCCGAGGCTATCGAGAGCTTGAAGCCTTCGATTATCTGGCTGTATATCGGCGCGTCCTGCCTGAATTTCCAGTCCATAGCTCACCTCCAAACTGTATTAGAACAGTAATACAATACTACAACTCCTCACGTTTGTCAACAGTATTTATATCAATTTGTTGACAGCGTGGCGCTTTCGGGCTATAATTATTATGTAGGTTTATAGTCAGTGGTAAACCACAATGAACAAAAATGAACGGAGATGATAAAATGGTGAAGATCTTTTGCTCAAATTGCGGCAAGCCTATATTTGTCCCCGATGGAAAGACTACCGTATTTTGCACCGAGTGCGGAACGAAGCTGAACGTTCCCGCTCCCGCCGTTGAGACCCCGAAGGTCGAAACGCCCGTAGTTGAGACTCCCGTGTTGGAGACCCCGAAGGTTGAAGCGCCCGTGGCTGAGAAGACAGAGGCGTTTTTCTCGGAGACCCCGAAGGTTGAGCCTCCTGTAGTAGAGGCGCCCAAGGCGGAAGCACCTCATTTTGAGGCGCCGAAGCCTGTTGACAGGCCCGCGCCCGCGCCTCAGCCCGCACAGCAGCCGAGACCTCGGCCCGCTCCCACTGCTACGGCGACCGCAGTTCCCGACGTTCCCGCTGAGGAGAAGCCGAAAAAGAAGAAGACGGGGCTTCTTATCGGGATAATCGGAGGCGTCGTCGTTCTTCTCGCCGCTGCCGCCGCCGCGTTTATGTTCCTCATAAAGCCCGGAATGGACTACAAGGCGGCCCAGAAGCTCTTGGAGGACAAGAGCTATGACGAGGCGATCGCTGCCTTTGAAAAGCTCGGCACGTATAACGACAGCCAGGCGAAGGCGGACGAAGCTCGACTTGGCAAGGCGATAAAGCTCGTCTCAAGCGGAAAGTTTGATAAGGCCGCCAAGACGCTCAAGGAGATCGAGGACGAGGATATCGACCTTACGAAGCTAAACGAGGCTCTTGGCGAAGAGATTGCGAAGCTCGCCTCCGAGGGCGACGAGGAAGGGGTGCTCGACGCCATCGACGCCATGGGCGATTACGTTGACAACGCGGACGAGGCCGTTGCCGCCGGAGTCAAGGCGCTCATAGCCGAAAAGTCGTATTACAGCGCAAGCTCCCTTATATCCGCCCTCAGCGATGATGAAGCCATCAAGGATATGAGCGTTATCCGCGCCGCCGTCACCACCGAGCTTCAGACTCTCGTGGACGCCGGCGACATAGACGAGGCCAGAAATATGGCTTACGCCCTCTCCGATTACATAGACGATATCGACGGCATCTGCTACAAGGCGGTGTCTGCAGCCGTCGAGGCGGGCGACTATGCAAAGGCAAAGGGCATCATAGAGAAGGTTTACTGGGATCTCAAGGAGCCCGCGAAGGCCGTCGTCGACAAGGCGAACGCCCTTATCGAGGCCGATAAGCTCGACGAGGCTCTTGAGCTTGCAAAAGCGACGGTCGGGGAATATTCCGAGTACAAGGTCATAGCCTACGCCGTAGCCGACAAGTACTTCGAGAACGAGGACTACGAGAAGGCGGCTGAGCTCTTCGACGAGCTCGGCTGGTACGAGGACTCCTATGACAGAGCCAAGGCCGCGAGATCTAAGATAGCGCTCTCCCTCGTCGACAAGGAGGGAATGACCGCCGAGGAGTACGTGGAGGTCTATGAGGCTGTTAAGGACGCCGGAGCCGATCAGGACGTTATCGACGCCTTCATAGTAAAGTGGGCGAAGGACGCCCTTGAGGACGGCGATACCGAGCTTGCCTCCAAGCTTTACTACTCCGTATATCTGCCCGACAGCGCCGAGGAAGGCGTCTACGCCGTCGTTCTTGAAAACCTTTCCAAGACGGCGACCGTCACCTCCGACGGCGTGGTCACCGCGAACGAGGATGAGATCACGGCGATAAAGAGTGTGCTCGACCTCTTCGGATACTACTATGAGGACGTTCCCGAGATCAAGGATTACCTCACCAACCTCTCCGGTGGAAAGAGCTTCTCCAACGCTGAAGTCGTCGCCCTTTGGGACGTTTCCGGCATGAAGGACGTTCTGACGTCCGAGCTCGGCATCAGCGGAGCTATTGTCGGAAACTGGGAATCCGCCGACGGCGAGAGCACCATTGAGATGACCGAGAGGGGCAACGGCTCCTTTAACTTCAACTACGAGCTGCCCGCCGGCGATCTGCCGTCGAACACCTATAGCTGGTACATAGGCGGCCACGATCTCATTCTCACTGATTCCGACGGAGCGGATATCCAGGCCTTCGTCAGGATAACCGTAACGGACCTCGAGCATATCACGGTTTATTGCTACAACACGGATACGACCGTTGAGCTCACAAAGCAGAGCTGATAAGCAATCCCTCGTAGGGAGCGATGCCCACATCGCTCCGCGGATTACCGTAAGCGATGTGTTTGCTGGCGGAGGCATGAGGGCATGCCTCCCTACGGAGTGAAATAGTCAGCCGGAGGCGTTGTAACGCCTCCGGCT
>ONGN01000068.1 GCA_900317385.1 uncultured Eubacteriales bacterium | reverse complement strand
AATGCTGAAAATCATCGGAAGTGAAAAGGACGATATCTTGAAAATAGCATATCAGCAGATGCTACAAGGGTGTCTTGATCATCCGAAACAGTGGGTATGGTACGCAGTATGGATTATTAAGTGTAAAGACGGTTCTCATGTGGGAGACTTGTCCTTTAAAGGAGTTAACGGTGACGGCTCGGTCGAGATCGGATACGGCATCAAAAAAACGCATCAGGGACAAGGATATGCAACAGAGGCAGTTAATGCAGCGGTGGCGTGGGCACTGCAGCAACCGGGCATAACTTGTGTGGAAGCTGAAACTGAACCCAGTAATAATGCATCTCAGCGCGTACTCGAAAAATGTGGATTTATTCCATTGGGGATTGACGGTGAAGAAGGACCACGTTTCGTCAGGACGCGGTAGCGAATTCGGGAATGTGAATGGACTCAAGCTTGATGAAGCATCAAAGCTGCCCACTCGACCGTTTCAGAGAACGGGAACTGCTCTACGAGGGAGGACGAGCAATCAGCGTGAATAGACATCGTTTTATTCACGCTACCCACCCAAGGCATGTAGAATCAGTAGTTAGACTGATTCGACAATGAATTGCGCCTAACGGCGCGTGAATTGCCTGACGGCATGAATTGGACCTGCGGTTCATGAATTGCGCTGCGGCGCATAGGGCGCAATTCAATTCACGGAGCGCAGCGAGAAATCATGGCATAGCCAAATCATGACGCGCAGCGTCGATTCACAGCAATACAGCATGTAAAGTTTATAGGAGAATAAGAAGATGATTCATCTTGAGAAAATAGACAGACATAATTGGAGACAGGCGACTTTCGTAACAACTGATCCTGAGCATAAATGCCCTTTAGATGAGGAATGGCTTACGAGCGCAGCGTTCTCGATCGTCCAATCTGTATATGAACCGGAATGGCAGAGCAGATTGATAATGGATGATGACGCGATAATCGGATTTGTATTCTACGGCTGGTGGAATACAAAGGATGCGCCTCTATTATGCAGATATATGATAGACATTGACCATCAAGGCAAAGGACTTGGCAAAAGAGCGCTGCCTGTAGTTGTTAATGAGATGATGGAGGAGTACAAGGTAAATAGGATATATCTGACGCTTGAAGCAAAAAACGAGAGGGCAGTTCATCTTTACACGCAATTTGGCTTCAATCCTACGGGAGAAACGGATGAAGACGAAGAAATATACGTCTATGAAAAAGCAAATTGACAGGTTGCTTTATTCGCGGCGCTTCATTTGAGAATAGAGAGGACATGCAAAATGACCGTTTACGAAAGACTTTCCGTCTGCTGTGATAAAAAATACCGGGATTTTCAATCTAAACTCGTTCCGAATATCCCGAAGGAGACGGTTCTGGGCGTCAGAACGCCCGATATGCGGAAAATCGCGAAGGAGATAAAGGGAACGGAGGAGGCGAAGACTTTCCTTGCACAGCTCCCGCACAGGTATTACGAAGAAAACCTCGTGCACTTTTTCCTGCTAGCAGAGATCCGCGACTTCGACGAATGCGTAAAGGCTGTGGAGACCTTTCTGCCCTACGTGGACTGCTGGCCGGTTTGCGACCAGTCCAGCCCGAAGGTCTTTGCGAGAAACCACGAGAGACTTCTGCCGTTCATCAAAAAGTGGATCGGCTCGGAGCACGTTTATACCGCCAGATTCGGGATCCGTATGCTGATGAACGAATTTCTCGGCGAGGATTTCAGACCGGAATACCTTGAGTGGGTCGCGGCGGTAAAGGGCGAGGACTACTACGTAAAAATGATGGTCGCATGGTACTTCGCGACCGCTCTCGCAAAAAGATACGACGAGAGCGTCGTTTACGTTGAGGAGCGCAGGCTTGAGCCGTGGACGCACAAAAAGGCGATACAGAAGGCGTTGGAGAGCTACCGCGTTTCCGACGAGCATAAGGAATATTTAAAGACGCTTCGTTAGAGCTGGGCCGGGATAATAGGGCTAAAGATATAATCGGAGAATAATTATGCACTTTATTGACGCCAAATCACTTTTGACCCGATATAACGGGATGAACCTCTACCGAGGGTGTGCGCACGGCTGCGTTTACTGCGACAGCAGAAGCGCCTGCTATCAGTTCACCCATCCTTTTGAGGATATCGAGGTCAAGCGCAACGCGCCCGAGCTTCTTGAGGAAATCTTGAAGAAAAAGCGCCAAAGGATCGTTATTTCCACAGGCTCGATGAGCGACCCTTACCAGCCGTGCGAGCGGGAGCTGAAGCTCACGCGGCGCTGCCTTGAGCTTTTCGACAAATACGGCTTCGGCGCTTCGGTCATCACGAAATCCGACCTCGTTCTGCGGGATATCGACCTTTTTGACAGCATCAACCGCAGGACGACATTATCGAGCCGAACGTATGCACGACCTCGCGGCGGTACGAGGTGCTGAAGGAGTTTCAGGCTAAAGATATCCCGACAGTCGTCTGGATGACGCCGATCCTTCCGTTTCTGACCGATACGGAGGAAAACCTGCGCACGATACTCGATTATTGCTTTGACGCGGGGGTGAAGGGGATCGTCTTATGGAACGCGGGCCTTACGCTGCGCGAGGGCGACCGCGAGTATTACTACCGCGCCCTCGACCGCCACTTTCCCGGACTTTCCGATAAGTACCGCAAGCAGTATGGCGACGCTTATGAAGTGAACAGCCCCGACAGCGGTAAACTGATGCGGATATTCCACTCCGAGTGTGAAAAGCGCGGCGTGATCCACGACCCCGACGAGTGCTTCCGCTACATCGCGGAGATACCGGAGAGACAGCCGCAGCTTTCGCTGTTTTAACATTTCGGCAGAAAATGCCGAAAAGGATTGTATAGGCCGGACGCCCGTGATATACTGATCATATACGTAAAAACAGCAAACCGAATACAAGGAAGGAGCATACATATGAACGAGAATTCCGCGCGAAGAAAAAACCTTTGGTGCTTCCCGGTAGGCACCGTGGGAAGGGACATGGTATACGTCCTCATTTCCAATTTCCTCCTGACGTTTATTCTGTTTACCCGCGAGCTCACCGCATCGCAGCTTGCCGCTATCACCGGCATCATGGTCGCCGCGCGAGTCTTCGATGCGCTGAACGATCCGATAATGGGAAACATTATCGAGCGCACGAGGACGAAGTGGGGCAAGTTCAAACCGTGGCTCCTTGCCGGCGCTCTTTCCACAACCGTCGTTATCGTCGTTCTCTTTAATATGAACCTGCAGGGCTGGCCCTTTATCGTCGCCTTCGGGGTTTGCTATTTCGCGTTCAGCATCACCTATACGATGAACGATATCGCATACTGGGGCATGATCCCCGCCCTTGATACCGACGCAAACGCGAGAAATCAGTTCACGTCCCGGGCGACACTGTTCGCCGGGATCGGAAATACGCTGGCGTCGGTTGCGATCCCGATGCTCACAGCCGGAGCGATGGCGCTCGGCGGAAATACGAAGTCTGCCTACGGAATTATCTCGATCATCATTGGGATCCTTGCCCCCGCCTTTCTTCTTATCACCCTCCTCGGTGTGCGTGAGAACCGTGCTGATATGGAAAAGGCGCCGGAGCCTTTAAGCTTTAAAAAGATCATAAAGACCATCACAGGAAACGACCAGCTCCTTTGGGTTTCGCTCTGCTTTCTGATCCAGCAGATCGGAAACGGTATTATCGTCGGCGGCATCGGCTCCACCTATATCTATTTCAGCTATGGATACAGGGGCGGACTGTACTCCCTGTTCACGACGGTAGGTATGTCA
This sequence comes from uncultured Eubacteriales bacterium, assembly GCA_900317385.1. Taxonomy (GTDB): domain Bacteria; phylum Bacillota; class Clostridia; order Oscillospirales; family Oscillospiraceae; genus RUG626. The sequence continues at coordinate 10,152 of ONGN01000068.1, read as the reverse complement.
GCGACGGCGTTTCTGATGATCTTCTATCCCGTTATCACAAGGCATATGTCGCGGAAAAAGCTGATGGGCATTCTGGCGGTAATCGGCTGCTCCGGATATCTTCTTATGCTCGTTGCGGGACTCTTCCTCGGAACGGGAACTGCGGGCTTCTGGGTGCTGACTATCGGCTATATGCTCGCAAGCTTCGGACAGTACGGCTATTATCTTATCATGATGATCTCGATTTTAAATACGGTCGAATACAACGAGTATAAGCACGGCACCCGCGACGAAGCAATAATCGCCTCGCTTCGCCCATTCCTGACGAAGCTCGGCTCGGCGCTGATCGTCGTTATCACCTCGGTTTCCTATATGCTCTTCGGCGTTACGGAATACACGAACCAGATCTCGTCCCTTGAAAACCAGGCTTCCGCCGGAACGATCACCGAGGATGCAAAGCTTGCCGCCATCGACAGCGTGACCGCCTCGGTGGGAAGCGGAGCGAAGACGGGCCTTCTCATTACGATGGTGTGCCTCTCCGCCGTGCTCTTTTTAGTATCGTACGTCCTCTACAGAAAATTCTATAAGATCGACGAAGCAGAATACGACCGCATCTGCAAGGTGCTTGCAGAGAAGAAAAACGGCTAAAGCGATATGTTAATAGTCATAATCGTGCTCTTTGTTCTGCTGCTCGTATCGCTCGCGGGCGGATACTATCTTTTCGCTTCGGTATTCGACCGAAATTTCAAGTCCAAGCATAACAACGACCCAAACTTTCTCGATTCGGAAAAGGACTTTATGCGGCCGACTTCCCGAAGATTTTACGAATGCCTGAAGGTCAACACCGAGAAATTCAATAAGCTGCCTTTAAAAGAGATCAGCATACAATCATTCGACGGGCTTAAGCTCGTGGGATATCTCCTGGAGGGCAACCCAAAGGAAGTTGTGATCTGCGTCCACGGATACAGATCGACCATGCAGGCCGATTATTCCGACAGGTCAAAGATTTACATAGACCGCGGCTCGACCGTTCTGTTTATGAACGACCGCGCCCACGGAAAATCCGAGGGCCGCTATCTCGGCTTTTCCGAGCTGGACAGGCTCGACGTCGCCAAATGGGTCGATAAGATAAACGAGATGTACGGCGACCCGAAGATCTATCTTCACGGCGTCTCGATGGGCGGCGCCACCGTTATACACTGCGCGAATATGAAGCTCAAAAACCTTTGCGGCATCGTGGACGACTGCGGCTTTGATTCAATTTTGGGCATTTCCAAGGCGCTCATCACCGATATGTACCACATTCCCTATTTCCCGTTCGGCTATTGCGCCTGGTTCTGGTCTCTCGTGCTGAATAAAACTTCGTTTAACAGATCCATGGGCGAAAAATGCGCCGCCGAGTCATTATACCCCATCGTCTTCATCCACGGAAAGGACGACGCTTTCGTACCCTGCCGTATGAGCGAAGCGATGTATGCCGCGTGCACCTCGCCGAATCGACAACTGCGGCCACGCCGCCGCCTATATGATAGCGACGGAAGAATATACTGCCGCCGTAAACAGACTGCTTGACGGAGAACTATGCAAAACGTAAAAGCGATAGAAGAGGCTGCGGCCGGGTTTACCCGGGGAAAAACACTGTCCGTCCGCTTACTGAGCGGCGGCAATATCAACGAATCCTTCCTTATTGAAACGGGGGAGGAGCGGTATGTTCTTCAGCGCCTGCAAAAGGATATGGACCTTGAGAAGCTGGAGCATAATTATCGCTTGTATTCTGCTGTGCTTAAAAGGCGCGGCTGGGCTTATCCCGTGTGGCTTAAAAACTGCGACGGGTCGTATTTTTACACCGACTGTGACGGCGGGACTTGGCGTATGTACGCCTACATAGAAGGGGATATTCCGGAGCCTCCGCTGTCAAACGAAACCCTGTACGCCTGCGGACGGGGGCTTGCCGAAATGCACGCAATATTGCGAGAGCTTCCGGAGCAGCCAAAGGCGGTTTACCCGCATCTTCACGATCTGAAGCGCTACTATGATAATTACTTCATGCTTCTGAGCGGCGGAGAGCTGCGCGGGGAGAACAGGGATCCGTATCTGGAGACGCTGATAGACGCCGGAATCAATGAAATGCTGTCCGTGCAGCCGGATTGCGGCTCGGTTATCCACGGGGATCCGAAGCTTCAGAATATCCTTTTCCGCGACGGTACCGTAATCGGTTTTCTGGATATGGATACCGTTATGATGGGCTCCCTTGCGGAGGACGTCGCCGACTGCGTAAGATCCTGCTGCGTGGAGAACGGGCGTTTTTCGGCTTCAGCGGCAAAGCGCCTATTAGAGGGATATCAAAGTTCGGCCTCTCAAGATACGGTAGAAGACGTCAAGCTTAAGCTGCCGGAAGTATTCAATAAGATCAATTTTGAATTGGGACTTCGCTATTATACGGACGCTATATCACAGAATAAAAAATTCCGCGGCGCCGACCCGAGACTCCTGCTTGAAAAGGCGCGAATGAGGCTGGAAACAATATGGAATGAATGAACGTGAAAATATCAGAAATGCATTGACTTTATAATGCGTTTCTGATAAACTTTATTTGTTAAAATAATGAAGAAAGCGAGGTAATCGTAATGCGTATAACGGAAATGGAGCTTGTAAGTGAATGCGGTATGATGACCTCGGTTTGCGCCCTATAATATCGTATAGGGTTGTAGTGCTTTGCTATTCAAGCCGCGGCATGTTTGTCGCGGCTTTTTGCGTATTCAGAGGTCTCCGTACCGTTTTGATTAAACTGTCAAATCAAAAAAGGAGACGAAAAAGTTGAATAATATCGTTATAAGAAAAGAAACGAAGGAAGACTATTATAACACCGAGCTTATGACCATGCGCGCCTTCTGGAATCTTCACCTGCCGGAGCTCAGCCGTGTGGCGGAGATCGACGGCAGGATCGTCGGAGCAATATTCTATTCTGCCGCGCAGGTGATAGACGGCGATATCCGGCATGAGGTGCTGACGTTTGGCCCGCTTGCGGTGGATCCGACGTATTTCAGTATGGGGATCGGCGCAAAGCTTTTGGATGAGACCATCGCGCTTGCAAGGGATGCCGGATATAAGGGGATTGTCATTTGCGGAGAGCCGGACTATTATCCGAAGCACGGTTTTAAGACCTGCGATCATTTCGGTATCATTCACCCGGAGATGGGTAACTTCGACGCGTTTATGGCCTACCCTCTGAGCGAGGACTTTGCCGGGGTCCACGGGTATTTTTACGAAGCGCCCGTATTCGAGGAATGTGAAAACGAGGCGGAAATAGAAGAATTTACCAAGGGCTTCCCATACTACAAGCCGCTTAAACTATCATGTCAGTGGCTGCATGCGGAAAAACTCGGCAGGATCTCGGAGGTCAGAAAGAACAGCTATAAAATCAGATTTTGGGAGCAGGAGATAACCGCTAAGCTCAAGGGGCGATTTTACGAAGAGGACGCGGATAAGCTCCCCGTGGTCGGAGACTACGTCACGTTTTCATATAACAGGCATGGGGATTCGCAGATACTCTCGGTCTGTGAAAGGCCGAGCTTTCTGCAAAGACCCGATCAGGCGAAAACGGGAACGATGCAGTATATGGTCTCAAACGTGGACTACTGCTTTATCGTCACCTCGCTTAACGAGGATTACAGCTATAACCGCATAGCGAGATACGTCAGTATAGCGCTGCAGGGAGGAGCAATTCCCGTCGTGATCCTGACGAAATCCGACCTTTGCAATAACGTCGGGAGGTTTGTAAGAGAGGTGGAGTCCGTTTCGGAGAAGGTACGGGTCCACGCGATCTCAGCCCTCTACGATATCGGGCTTGACGAGCTGAAGGAGTATTTCAAGCCGGGAACGACTATCTGCCTCATGGGCTCTTCCGGAGCGGGAAAATCAACTCTTATCAACGCCATAACCGGCGAGGACACGATGAAAACCTCTGAGATAAGAGAGTCCGACGGCAAGGGCAGGCATACCACTACACACAGACAGCTTATAGGGCTTCCGAACGGGGTTTACATAATAGACACTCCGGGTATGCGCGAAGTGGGAATGGCGAATACGGAAGCCGGGATAGACGAAGCCTTTTCGGATATCGTCGCGCTTGAGTGCCAATGCAGATTCAGCGATTGCAGGCACCAGACCGAGCCCGGCTGCGCTGTTAAAGCCGCCATCGAACGCGGAGAGCTCTCGAGGGAGAGGTATGAGCTATATAAAAGCCTCGGCGCTGAGAATAAGAACAATTACGCGCTGAAAAAAGAGATCGCCAAGTGGTCGAAGGCTTATAAAAAGGGGCTGAATATATGATCATCGGGCTAATAATCGACGCTGCCGTCGGCTCTGTCTGCATCGTATTGGGGCTTTTGATCTGGAAGAAGGAAAAAGTCTCACTTATCCACGACTATCATTATAAGAACGTGAAGAAGGAAGATATCCCGGCTTATGCCAGGCTGATCGGCACAGGCCTTATAATCGTCGGCGCCGGTATCTGCGCTACAGGGATTTTTAACCTGCTTGAGTCTCCGCTGTGGTGGATCCCGCTGCTTATCGGATTTGCCGCCGGGATCGCCGTTATGCACAGGGCTCAGATGAAGTATAACGGCTCGTGGTTCAGCCGATAAAGAGCGTTTGAAAATCGGAGGAGAGAAATATGAGAAAACTGCTGCTCATCGCCGCGATCTTGCTTTTTATCGCCTGCTTTATCGCGGGCATGCTCGCCGTTTTCAACATGATGGGGTACCATAACGCGCTCGACGGTTCGGCTGCGTTTTACGCAAGACTGCATCACAGGATGATCGTCTCTTTCGTAGTCGCTGCCGTCCTCGCGGCGCTCGGAGCGGCGTGCCTTATAATTCGATCGAAGCTGTAAGCACAAGGGTAATATTGGGAGATGCGTTTATGAAATCTGTCTTATATTTTATATGGCAATGGTCGTGGGGAATACTTCAATCCGCGCTTGGGCTGATAGTTTTTTTATTTCATATTCATGCTAAGCATTATTTTTATCATGGCGCAGTTGTAACTGAGTGGAAGAGCGTATCGAGTGTTTCGCTCGGGTTGTTTGTTTTTGTTACAAGCGAGCCGTTCTTTTTTGATCAACTAAAGAACGAATATTCTGCGGAGGAGCTATCTGAGAGGCTTCTCGTCCATGAGTACGGTCATACGATACAATCGCTTATTTTAGGACCGCTTTATCTTATAGTAATAGGAATACCGTCAACGCTGTGGGGCTTTTTGCCTTCACTGAATAATAAGAGAAAGACGGAGGGATTATCCTATTTTTCCTTCTTCACTGAAAAGTGGGCGAACGTACTGGGCGAAAAAGTTACAGGCCGGAAGTCGATGGAGGGCTTAGTGATAGATTGACGGCTTTACCGTTTAGGAGTATGACAGTATTATGGAACTTGTTTTGCTTACGAAACAATATGACGCCGATATCGCCGCTCTTATCCGCAGGAATTTGGAGGCCGCCCGCCTCGATATCCCCGGAACGGCGTATTACGACGAGATGCTCGATCATCTGAGCGCTTACTATGACGCACCTGGCAGAGCGTATTACGTTCTCATAGATGAAGGGACTACTGTCGGCGGCGTAGGCCTTGCCGAATTTGACGGGCTTATAAACTGCTGCGAGCTTCAAAAGCTCTATCTCGACGATTCCGTAAAAGGCCGTGGCCTTGGCTATATGCTGCTTGATTATATCGAGGAGCGCGCCGCTGAAATGGGTTATAGGCAAATGTACCTCGAGACACATTCCAATCTGCACGCGGCGATCCATCTGTATGAGAAGGCTGGCTTTACGGAGATAGAAAAGCCGCAAAGCGTCGTTCACACCACGATGGACAGGTTCTTTATAAAAGAGCTCAAGCCGGGAAAAAAGCAGCTTGAACGTATAGCCAAATATGAAAAAATGCTTGACGAAGCCGAAGCGCTTCTTGCGTCGGGAGAGACAGGCGAGAGGCTTACTGAGCTTGCGCGGGCTCTCGAGGCGTACTATACGAGCGATGACTGGAAGCGCGACTTTGCCGACGACGAGGCGGGAAAGCTTCCGAAAGATCTGAAGCGCGGCGTTCTATCAGAGGACGGCATATATAATCTGCTGGAGAGGTGCACCTATGGCTTCGAGTAAAGAATACCTTGATTTCGTGCTCGATCAGCTTTCTGAGCTGGACGGGATAACGTACAGGGCGATGATGGGGGAGTACGTCATCTACTACCGTGGCAAGGTCGTGGGCGGCATTTACGACGACCGCTTTCTTGTAAAGCCCGTGAAGTCCGCCTTGATGATGATGCCGAACGCTCAACTGGAGCTTCCTTACGAGGGAGCAAAGGAAATGCTGATGGTGGACGATATAGACAATAAAGGCTTTCTGCGAGAGCTGATTGAAGCGATGTACGACGAGCTTCCCGCGCCGAAGAGAAAGAGATAAGGAGTTTTTTTAAGCATGACCGTTCACGAATTTGGAAATCCCGAGGCGAATATCGTTCTCGTTCAAGCGGTCGACGAGCATGACCTATCTTTGATCAAAAGCGAGATTAAGGCCATAAGAGAGAGTACAAACGATGAATTCAGGCTTATCGCGCTTGAAGTCGACGATTGGAACGCTGACCTGTCCCCGTGGAGATCGCCCGCCGTTTTCGGAAACGCTGATTTCGGAGACGGGGCGGAAAATACTCTCTGCGAGGTCAAGAAGATCTGTGCGGACGGGAGCAAGACCTATTATATAGGCGGATACTCTTTAGCCGGGCTTTTCGCGCTGTGGGCAGCGCACGAGACGGATATTTTTAAGGGCGTCGCGGCGGCGTCCCCGTCAATCTGGTTCCCTGGCTTTTCGGAGTATATGAAGGAGCATAAAATTCAGAGCGGTTCCGTCTACCTCAGCCTCGGCGACAGGGAGGAGAAAACGAGAAACCCGATTATGGCGACGGTGGGCGACAGGATCCGCGAGGCTTACGGTTATTTGAAGGAATGCGGAATAGACTGCGTTCTTGAATGGAACGCGGGAAATCATTTTAAGGACGCCGATATAAGAACGGCAAAAGCTTTTGCCTGGATTATGGGCAGGCAGAACAATGACTTATAAAAAGCGATAGCAGGGGAGGCGCGACCGTGTCTAAATTTATTGCGTTCGACGTGGAAACGCCGAACCGGATGAATAACAGAATGAGCGCGATCGGGATCTCGGTGATAGAGGACGGAGCTATCGTCGACGAATTTTACACCCTCGTAAATCCCGAGACGGGCTTTGATTATTTCAACACGATGCTTACCGGAATAAGCGAGGATATGATATGGGACTCTCCGACCTTCCCGGAGCTGTGGGAGAAGATAGAACCGATCATGTCCGGCGGGCTTTTAGTGGCGCACAACGCAGTATTTGACCTGGGCGTCTTGAAAAAATGCCTGAACGACTATGGGATAGAGTGGCGGCCCTACGTCCGCTATATATGCACGGTGCAGATGGGAAGAAGGCTTATGCCTGGCATCAGCCACAGGTTGAACGATATGTGCGAGCGCTTCGGGATCGAGCTTAGCCACCACCAGGCGGCGAGCGACAGCCGCGCCTGCGCGAAGATACTGCTGAAATACATAGCCGCCGGAGCCGATATCCGGCAGTTTATAAGGACCTGCAGGCTGAAGGATAAGGAGGAGTAATATGACCCCGAGAAAAGTTTTTATCATTTTTTGCGCGATATACGCCGTGGGAGACGTTACCGCCGTGGTCGGCGCTGTCATACCGTCCGTTCCTACGGTTATCGTCGGCGCCGCCGTATGCATAGCTGCTGTGCTCTTCCACGGTATTTTCTACCGCTGCCCGCATTGTGGAAGATATCTAGGCAGGATAACCCCAAGCGCCTACTGCCGCCACTGCGGAAAGAAGATAGACGAGTAAAAAATATGGAGAAGCCCGTGACGCACACTATAGTTTATCGACGAGCTTAACAGGGGGATAGACCAATGAAAAAGCTTATACTTTTTTTGCTGATAATATCGCTTTTTTCTTCCTCGGCGGCATGCGGAAAGCAGGAAACGAAAACCGAGCCGGAGCCCGCGCCGGAGAAACAAGAGGACGCCGAAAAGCTTCCGGAGCCCTCGAAGCCGCAGGAGGAGCCCGAGCCGGAGCCGCAGGTCGCCGAAGCCGTAACGGTAGAGGCGATCCCGACACAGTACGGAGAGCACGCTGTCAGCGACGGAGAGTACATATACTTCACCGTACACTCCGGGGACGGCGATACTTGGAACGTTGAGCGCGACGGGCTGTTTCGCGCCGACCTTTCGATGGAGAACGTCGTTAAGCTCGCGCGCGGCAACTGCCATTCGCTCTATTTGGACGGGGAGAACCTTTACTTCGTATTGCAGGATAAGTCCGGGCTTACGTCAGTGTGCTCAATCGACAAAAACGGCACTGAGGTACGCAGAATTGTAAAGGACGTCGAAGGGGCGGAAAGCCTCGGAATGCAGAACGGAAAGCTGTTTTTCGTCCAAATGGGCTCTTTCTGCATAGTCGAAGATACCGAGACCGGAGAGGTTACGCGCTATTCGCCTGAAAGAGTAGGCGTAACTCAGGCTTTGCCCGCCAAAAACGGCGACGTGTGGCTGTACGGAGTCAAAAATGCGGATCTCTCGTCGATGCTCTATATCTACATGGACGAGGACGGCAGGGCCTGGGGCACGGCCGGAGGCGGCAGCCGCTTTACGGTCTGCGAGGAGTCCGTCTATTTCATGTATCCGCTTATTGACCAGCCCGCGTATGAGGACTTTAGGCAGTATGAATACGTTCTTATGAGGATGGACGAGATAGGCGAGCCCTATCAAACCGGCATCGTCGGAAGAATTGCGGGCGACCTTTTCCCTTATGGCCCTTATCTATTCTATACGAAGTACACCGAGGTCGAGGAGAAAGCGGGAGAGGGGGAGGCGACGGTCAGAAAGCTTTTCTCTTACGATACCCGCACCGGTGAAGAAAAAAGGGTAGACAGGGATTCGTTTATCGGTATAGATTTTTCCATACGCGATATAACGGGCGGCAGGCTTTTCTACAACGCTTACGATTACCGCTCAGGCGCAGCCGAATACCTTGAGTTTGTGGGCTGCTATTCCTGCAACCTTACGGGGACGGATAGCTCGATTGATCTGAAAGCCATTACGGCGGAGGCAGAGGACGCACCGTCAGTTTCCGCAGACGACAAGGCAGTTGACGAGTATATCGAAGAGCGGGAGCGCGAGCGGGAAGAAGAGCTTAAAAACACGCCTTACGGCCCAGGAACGAGCACGCTGTATCTAAAGGCGGGCTCAAAATCCGAGTGCTACCGCCTTGTGAAAATGGACGGCAGCACCGAGTTTATGGTGCTTTTAGCGCCCGGGGAGAGCGTTACAAAGTCGTTCCCGTGCGGTAAGTACGTTCTGAAAGTCGCCCGCGGAGAAACGTGGATATCAGACGATGAGGCTTTCGGCGAGGACGGGTACTATACGTCGACGGACGTATTTAACTTTGAAAGCGGTGCGGCTTACGAGATCTCGACCGGTACACAGGGCAGCTTTCACTCAGACAGCCGCGACGGATTTACAAAGTGAGTGGAGTGATATATATGAGCGATAAGAAAAAAGAGACGCTGAGAGCTGTTAAATTTGTGCTTTTTTCAATAAGCGCCGGGCTTATTCAGGCGGTTTCCATCTGGCTTCTTGAGACGTTCACCCGGTTTCCGAGCTGGCTGTGCTATCTTATCGGCCTCGTTCTCTCGGTGCTGTGGAATTTCACTCTAAACAGGAAATTTACCTTCAAGTCTGCCGCGAACGTTCCGGTAGCGATGCTCAAGGTCGCTGCGTATTACGCCGTTTACGCTCCGTTATCTACGCTCGGAGTTAAATTCTTAACTGAAAAATGCCTTTGGCCTCCGATACTTGCCGACGGTCTCGCGATGGCGCTGAACCTTGTGACGGAGTTCCTTTATCAGCGATTTTTCGTTTTCGGAAAGAGCCTTGATACGGCAGTGAGAAAAAAGAAATCGGACGAGGAATCTGAGATATGAACGTACTTATTACGGGCGGGACCACCTTCGTAAGCAAGTATGCGGCGGAGTATTTCATAAATAGGGGGGACAGGGTGTCCGTTCTCAACAGGGGGAGCAGAGCTCAGGTCGAAGGGG
>ONGN01000020.1 GCA_900317385.1 uncultured Eubacteriales bacterium | reverse complement strand
TATATTTATCTTTTCTTCGCTCGCTTTCAGGCAGGCAAGGCCGTTTTTCAGCATGCCCGCCATCAAAGCGCCGTCGACTCTTTTAACGCTCATTAGACTTAGCTCCGATCGGGTTATTTATCTTTTTCCTGCTTTCCAATGTCGAGGATCGACCTCGGCAGTATGCGCGAGAGCAGGGTGGAGGCGAGTGTGGCAGCCCCGGCTATCAGGGTGAGGTAGATTATCGCGCCGGAATGCTGCTTGAGGGCTGTCAGCACGAGGCCAGCGCCGATACCGGTGGCGACTCCGTCGAACAGACCCTGAACGGCGAAGTACATCGCGCTGTTTCCGATGCCGTCCTTCGCCTCCTCGTCAGCCGCGAGCTGGCTCGGCACGGAATAGGCCGAGGCGAAGATCGCGCCGATTGCGAAGGAGCAGATAAGACCGGAGACTACCGAGAGCACGGTCTTCACCATGCCCTGGGCGAGGAAGGAGACGCCGAACATCGCGAAGGTGCCGAGGGAGAATACGATGAAGGTGTATCTTATCCCGAAGCCGAAGCCGCGGGTGCGGACGAGCCTGTTGTAAATCGAGAAGGTCAGCGGCACGGGGATGAAGGCCGCGAGCATAACGAAGATCATGCTCATTCCGGTGGAGGAGAAGTATTCGTTTATCCCGCCGAGGAAGAGCTGAACGCCGAACTGCATAAGGCTGTGCACCAGCATCCACTTGATAAACGACTTGTTTTTGAAGGTGTGTTTTAACGAGGCGACGAGGCCGACGGTCTTGTACTCCACCTTTTTCTCATCGAGATTCGATGGCTCCTTGATCAAAAAGAGCGGAATGAGCATCGTAGCCGAAAGGGGCAGAACGATAAGGGCGACCCTGCGGATGTTGATGCCATTCAGGAGCATACGCACTGCGACGTAGCCCACGATGAAGTAAACGATATCGGCTATCGCCTTCACGTTCGAGATAAAGCGCCTGTCGCGCTCAGTGCCCACTATCTCGGTGAACGTGGCGTAATACGTCGTCATGGTGAGGGTATAGAAGGTGTAGAAAAGGCAGAGGACGACTCCGTAATAAATCGTATTCAGCAGGGTGGCGTGGTCGTTCGGCATCAGAAGGAAGAGAAGGTAGGAGGCGATGAGGGGAACGAGACCGATAACTATCGAGGGCCTGCGCCTGCCCCACCTGGAGCGGAGCTTGTCGGTAAACGCCGCCATGGGGATATCGATGACTCCGTCGACCACCTTGGCGATAAAGGCGAAAGTCGCCCAGAGCCCGGCGATAACGAGGTCGCGCCCCACGTAGGTCTGATACGGTATGACGGCCTCGCCGAAGCCGCCGACGAGAAGGGCGCTCATAAGATAAGAGCCCATCATGATATTCATAAGGTTTATCCCGAAGCCGGAGAGAGCGTACAGAAACATCCGGCTTTTGCGGGTGAGCTTTCTCATCATTTTTTTGTCCCTCCGGCGAAGTCTTCAAGTATCTTTCTCTCGGCGGAGAGGTCGGCGGAGATGGGCTTGCCCGCGTAGTACGCCGCCATGAGGCCGGGGCCGATGTTTATGGCGCAGAGCGGGTAGACGTCCTTGATGATAACGGCCTTGGGGTGGAATTTTTCCTCGATGAGGCGCTTATACTCCTCGGCCTCCTTCTGCCTGTTCGTCTGAGCGATGAACACGGTCTGATTTGATAAATCCTCGCCCGTCTTCTCGATATAGTCGAGGAGGGTGGCGTAGGCCGTTTTCGCGCCCTTCACCTTGCCTATGACGGTGGTGAGCCCGTTATAGTCGAATTCGCCGATGGGCTTTACTCCGGCGAGGGTGCCGAAGAAGGCCTTCGCGTGGGTAAGGCGGCCCTTCTTGGCGACGAAGCTGAGATCGTCGAGCCAGCCCGCCTGATGATAGCGGTTCTTGTTTTCCTCAAGCCAGGCGGCAGCCTCGGAAAGGCTCTTGCCCTCGGCGCGGAGAGAAGAGGCGCGGATCGCCATAAGGCCGAAGCCGGGGCCGAAGCGCAGAGAGTCAACGCAGACGATCTTCGCCTCGGGGTATTTATTCGCAATCAGCTTGGCAGCCTCGCTCGCAAAGCTGAAGGCGCCGCTTATTCCGCTCGAAATGGTCATACAGAGAACGTCGAGCCCTTCTTTGACTATCGCCTCGAAGGCCTCGGAGAATTCCGCCACGTTGGCGGGCGAGGTGGTGAAGGAGTTGGGGGCGGCCTTGAGCTCGGCGTAAAACTCCTCCTTGGTGAAGTCGTTCCACCCGGGCATCGTCTTCTTCTCGGACCCGTCGGGCAGCTTGACGTGGCCGGCGATGACCCTTATATCGTATTCCTTTCTGAGTTCTTCACCAAGGTCGCAGGTGGCGTCGCAGATGATCGCAAAGTTTCTCATTTTTCCAAAAATCCTTTCACTTAACGTATTTATCAATGAAGTCGAAAAACGGCTTTTTGACTTTCTCACCCCCGGCGATAAAGCACATCGTGTGCTCTGCCTCGGGCGCGATGAGCATGAGCTTTGGAGCGCTATATGCGGCAAAGTATTCGCGCCCGTCGCTTAATGGAACCGTGAGATCGCGCCCGCCGTACATAAAAACGGAGGGTATTCTCGAGCGGGAGAGCGGGCCGACAACCGTGTCGTTTATATCCTCGCCGATGAAGAGCTTTGCGAGAACGCGGATGAAGGGTATCATTATCCGCCCCGGTATATGGTGCTTTTTCGCGATAAGGCGCATCTGCTCCCTCGGCGAAACGAAGCCGCAGTCGAAGCATAGAGCCTTGACTCTGTCAGCGGGAAGCTTGTCGGAAATAAAGGCGAGAGCCACGCTCCCCATGCTGACCCCGTATATAAAGAAGCTTTTTTCTTCGGCGTTTTTCTCCGCCCAGTCGAGCCAGGAGAGTATATCGTACCGCTCGAGAAGACCGAAGCCCGTCTTTCGGCCTCCGCTTTCCCCGTGAGCTCTCTCGTCTGTCATAAGAAGGCTGTAGCCCCTGCCGTAAAGAGCAAGCCCGGAAACGCAGAAGTTCGACGTTGCCGAAGCGTTATACCCGTGGATGAGGATGGCAAGCTTGTCGGAAGAGCCGCGGTAGTATTTTCCGCGAAGGGTCGTTCCGTCCCGCGCCTTAATGGCGACGGGCTCGTAATCAAGCGAGCCGAGCCGGGCGGCCGCCTCGTCTATCTGACTTCGGAAGGGGATAAAATATCTCTTTTTCATCGCCGCCTTGGGGTCGTATCTTCCGTAAAACGTAAGTATAAAGATCACGACGCAGGGCGCGGCGTAGAACACGATTACCGCCAAAAGGGCGATAAGGAGCCATTGCACAGTATATCACTTCATTTCGTCCGCGCCCATCTCGTGAGCGCCGTTATCGGTAACGCGGTAGAATCTCAGCTTATCGAGCTTTTCACCCGCGACTGAGACGCAATATGCGGCGGGAAGGCAAAGAAGCCTCGTCTCCGCCGGGGTTTTCGCGGTATCTATCTTATGCGGGAAAAAGCTTCCCCTGCCGGAGAGCTTGAATATAGCCTCCTTCTTCGTCCAAAGCCGGAGAAATGCCTCAGGGTCGGCGGCGCCCTTGAGCTCGGAGGCGGTAGAGACCCGCTTTGCGAGCGAGCGGAGCTTATCGCCGTCAGAGTAGCGGGCTAAAAAATCGTCCGCGTTCTCGATATCTATCCCGACAGGGCGCGAGGATACGGCGACGGCGCAGGCGCCCTTTGAATGCGAGAGCGAGAATTCGACCCCGTCCGCAGTCCACTTCCCGTCGCGCCGCTTTTTAAAGCTCAGGTCCTCTATCCTGAGCCCGAGAGAGCGGTAAAGCGCCTTTTCAAGGAGTTTCCAAACGGCGTATTTTTCGCGTTTTGAGCGGGCGTTATTTACTCTTTCGATCTCCGCCTGCCTTTCGGGCGGGAAAACCGGCGTCAGCTCAAGACCCTCAGGTATCTCGGCAACGTAAACGTCCAGAAACGGGCGGCTCCGCCACTTTTTGCGCATCTCCTCCTCCTGGAGGCTGCGCCCTACGCCGAAAAGGCACTCGTAGGCGAAGTGCTCGCAGTTGTTGTGGATTATATCGTAGCCGCCCTCGCCGATGCGCGAGCGGGCAAGAGCGACGGTCTTTTCCCGGGGAAAGCGCTTTTTCTCCTCCGACCTGTCAAGCTCGGAGCGCTCGACTATCCCGCCCGCGGCGAAAGTCTCGATATCCGTCGCGAGGACCTTCTTATCCCCACCCGGGATAAGGCCGCTCACTGGCGGCTCGCCGAACTGAACTACCTCGTCCTCGGATACGAAGACCCCGTAGTGGTATATAGCGCCGAGCTTTACCCTGACGATATCGCCGGGGCGGCATTCGTCGGGAGTCCACCTCATTTGAGCTTTGCCTCGATGTAGTCCGCGACCTCGCCGACGGTCTTGAGATCCATAATGCCGATATTTGAAAATCTTATGCCGAAGCTCTCCTCGGTGGCTATGATGAGGTAGAGCATATCTACGGAGGAGAGACCGAGCCCGTCCATAAGCACGGTATCCTCGGTTATGCCCGAGGCTGAGCCCTCGCCCATCGTCTCCTCAAGTATCTCGCTGAGCTTTTCTAAAATTTCCTGTCTCGTCATTCGCATTTTTTGTATCTCACTATCTTCAGACTTTTCGTTCTCTCGAAATCCCTGTCGCGGATCTCGATGCGGCTCACGCGCTGGAAAGCGGGAAGCTTCGAGTTTATCAGGTTAAGCTCGCTCATCAGTATTGCGGGCGCGTCGTCAGCCGGAAGCTTTGCCATCTCCGCCGCTCTCGGAACGACCTCAAGGGCGAGGAAATGCCTTCCCGCCTCGTTTTTATCCTCGAACACCTGCGAATCGGCAACGAGGGAGCACTCGTTGAACTTCGCCTCGAGCTCGGCGGGTGAGATATTCTCGCCCGTGGGAAGAACGATGATCTCCTTCTTCCTTCCGGTGATGTAGATAAAGCCATCCTCGTCTATGCGGGCGAGGTCGCCCGTCTTGAACCAGCCGTCCTCCCACACTCCGGCCTCGTCCTCGCCGATGTATCCGTCCATCATATTGTCGCCGCGTATCAGGAGCTCGCCGTCGACGATTTTCAGCTCCTGATTGGGGTAGGGAAGCCCTACGGAATCGGGCTTCTCAAGCGGGGATACGTTTCCGGATACGAGGTTACTAGACTCCGTGAGCCCGTAGCCGGGATAGAGGTCTATCCCGAGGGCGGCGTATTCCTTTATGAGATAGGGCGGCACGCTTGCGGCGCCGCAGATTATGTACTTGAGACTGTCGCCCAGCATATTGCGCCTGAACTTTTTAGAGAGGGCGAGAGCCATCTCGGCGAGAGCGGGAACGATAACGAGAATAGTCGGCTTAAAATATGCGATATCGCGGAACATATCCTGGTTATTGCGGCAGATGAAGATCGTGCTCCCGGTATTGAGCGAGGCGAGCAGGTTTCTTATAAGTCCGAAAACGTGGGAAAGCGGCAGAACGAGAAGATATCTCATGTGGAAGACGTTCTTGCAGCCGTAGCTGCTGTTGAGTATGCCCTGCATAACCGCCCTGTTCGAGAGAAGGGCACCCTTGCTCTTCCCGGTCGTTCCGCCGGTGAACATGATAACGCAGCCGTCCTCCGGCTTTACCTCGGCGACGGGCGTGGGGGTATCGGCTCCGTCCTCTGCTGAAATTACGCAAACCTTGGCTCTTTCGGCGGCGAGGGTGCAGTTATCTATAAGCTCGGGCGCGGCGATAATAGCCTTGAGCCCGAACTTCATCGTGCAGCCGAAAACCGAGGGGGCGTCGAGGTGCGGGGGCAGAACCGCGGCGGTCGCGCCGAGGGTCACGGCGGCGATAAAGGCCTTCACGAAGCCGTAGGAATTCGGGGCAAAAACGCCGACGCGGTCGCCCTTATTGACGCCAGCCTCTTTAAGCCTCGTCCTGAGCCCTGCGGCGTCAGCCTCAAGCCTTGCGTAGGCGTATTTCTCCCCGTTATCCTCGACGGCGGTAAGGTCCGCGTATTCTGCGCTCCTCGCCTCCCAGAGGGCGGCAAAGCTCGGGTAGTCCACAAGGCGCTCAAGGTCCTCGGGATCCATATATTCAGCCAAAAGGTTTTTGGGATCGTACTTCATCTTCGTAGTTCCTCCTCGGATAGTTTTTTTAGCTCAAGCTCTTTTTCTCTCAAAAGAGCTGCGATCTCGGAAAGCTTCTGCGGGGCGGGTCTCCGCCCGCACGTCCCGACCACGTCAAGCGGCTCGCCTACTACGATGCGAAGCCTTGAGAAGAAGGCGCGGCGGGGTTTTTCGATATAGACGGGAAGGATAGGCGCCCCGGAGAGAACGCTCATCAGAACGGGGCCGGACTTGAAAGCGTCGATATCCCCGCTCCAGTCGATATGCCCCTCGGGAAATATCGAGACGACCTCGCCGCCCTTTAAAGCGTCCGTTATCAGGCGGAGCGAGTCAAAGCTCGTGTTCTGCCTGTCTATCGGTATGCAGCGCACGAGGCGGAAAATGAGCCCGCGAAGCTTTGAATCGTAAAACTCCTTCATGCACACGAAGCGCTGCCGCCTGTACCACAGGCCGTAGATTAGATACAGGGGATCGAGATAACTCGTGTGATTTGAAAGGACGAGAGCCCCGCCCCTGAGCTTTTTCTTCGCCGCCTCGCTCAAGTATATAAACTTCGGCCTGAACCAAAGCCAGCCCGTCAGAAAAACGCCGAGCTTTATAAAATCGTAAAAGAAGTATTTAAAGCTAAATAGCGGCGCCTTATTGCTTTTCTGTTCCTTCATCTAAAAGCTTCCCTAATTCCATGACCCGCTTCCGCATTCCGGCGGCGGCAAGGTCGATATTCTCCTTCTCGGAAAGGTTTTCGTCGGTCAGATCGGCGGCGTAGAACGGCTTGCCGATAACGACTTTCGCTCTGTCCCGCGTAAAATACCGCCCGTTCGTATAAACGGGGATTATCTTCACACCCGAAACGAGAGCGAGATACGCGGCGCCCGGGCGAAATGGAAGCGGCCTCTCCTCGCCTTCGCGGGGAAGCCTGCCCTCCGGGAATATCCCGACTACGCCTCCGCGCCTTAATATTTCCTCCGACTTCGCCATAAAGCCGAAATCACGGGAATCCCTGTCCACCCTTATGCCGCCGAGCAGCCTTAAAAACGGGCCGAGCAGCCGCTTCTTGAACAGCACCTCAGCCATCTGACAGCGGAGAGTGCGCCCGAAGAAAACGAAGAGAAGGGCGGCGTAATCGAAAACAGAGGTGTGATTTGAGATTATTATCGCGGGTCCCTTTATCGAGCGGGACTGGAGCGAGCGGTCCTCGTAGATATGCCGCGTGCGGAAAACTATCTTCTGTGCGGGCCACGCGGTTATTTTTACAAACCAGTTAAAAAACGATATCAGCATCTTCTTTTCCCGCCTTTATATATTCGGCGACAGCCCGGGGCGAGGCGAGAGAGGCGCCCGCCTCGGCGGGAAGGCTCAGCCCGAAGTCCTCGGATAGGCGCGAGAGCATCGCGAAGTAATCGAGGCTCGTCCCCCCTCCGTCTATGAAGAAATCCGTATCCGCCGAAATCTCGCCCGCGTCCTTCTCAAGGGCGGCGGCGAATATCTCGGTCACACGGGAGAGTATCGGGTCACCGTCAGCGCCTGCGGCCGGAGCCGAGGGGACGGCGGGGCTAAGCTCCCCAGCGGCGTAAGCCCGCCTTAAGCGGGAGCGGTTCAGCTTGAACTCATCCTCGCCCATAAGCTCCGATGCTGTGAGGTATATTCCGCCGAGCTCCGACGAGAGCCCGAGGTCGTTTGCCTTTGCCCTTACCTCCGCCTCGATGGAGCGGAGCTTCTCTTCGGGCAGGTGATCGGAAACGGAAATAAGGAGCACGGCGCGGGGCTTTGAGCCGCCGCCGTTTATCAGAGCTGCGCGCTTTACCCCGGCAATATTGAACTTCGGCTCGATAATATTCGGATTTAAGTTTTCGCCCGAAGCGGAAACGACGAGGTCGTCCCTCCGCCCGAGAATGCGGTAATGCCCGCCCTGCCTCTCGGCAAGGTCGCCCGTGCGGAACCAGCCGGTATTTTCCCGCCTAACTCCGCCCTCAATAACGTATTTCGCAAGGCTCTCGCCCCGGACGAGAAGCTCGCCCTCGGGGGAGATATCGTATTCCACGCTTTTAAGCGGCTCGCCGACGAAGCCGCCGACGAGAAAAGCGGGACGGTCTGAGAGCTCAACGCTCGTTATCCCGATCTCCGTCATCCCGTACCCGTCGGCAAGGCGGTAGCCGACGGCGTTGAAGAAGAGAAGGGCTTCGCGGCTTATCTCGCTTCCGCCCGTTATCATAAAGGATATGCTTTCGCCGAAAAGGTTTTCCCGCACCTCTTTAAAGGCGGCCTTTGAAAAGGCGGAGGCGAGAGCTGGCGAGAAGCTGAGTTTTTCGTATATGGAAAGACCCTTCCTGAATTTCTCAAAGGTCTTTTCCCCGCGCGAGCGTATCGTTTTAACAGCCTCGGCATAGACCCGCTCCCAGAAGAGGGGAACGGCGAAAATATGCGTTACCTTATGCCGCCTTATCGTGCCGAGTATCGTCTCGGGCCTCAGGTCGGGAAGATGCACGAGAGTGCGCGAGAAGAAGCCGAACCATATGTACATCGCGATAAGGCCGAAAACGTGGTAGAAGGGCAGAAAAGCAAGGAGCTTCAGCCTGCCCTCGTAATGTTTCTTCACAAGCTTCTGCCTGCGGATGAGCTCGGCAGAGTCCGATATCTGCCGCGCAAACTGGGCGGCGGTGTAAGCGCAGAGCTTGACGCTTGAGCTTGTGCCGGAGGACATAACGAGGATCTCAGCCCCAAATTCGCGGCCCGGATCTTCTCCGGAGGCTTCCACCTCGGAAAAGCCGACGGTCGTTATGGGAAAGGTCACGCCCTCGGATATTACTGCTTTCGCGCCGCAGGCGCGGAGAGCGGAGGCGAGCGTTTCCCCGTCGAGCCGGGTGTTCATCAGAAGGGGACGGTAGCCCGCCGCGAGTATGGCCCAGAAAAGCTCGATCCACTTAAGGCTGTTTCCCCCGTAAAGCCCGACGACGGAGCCCTCTTCAATATCGGAAAGGCGCGAGGCGAGATATCCCGCCATCGAAAGAGCGTCTTCTTTCGCCTTTTCGTAGGTGGTGTATTCTATTTTATAGCCGCGGCTCCTCTCGTAAAGCACGTTCCCGCCCTCCGAAAACATCTCGGAAAAGAGGCGGGAGAAGCTAAGCTCGCCGGAAAAAAGGCGGTCGAGCTTCGCCCTTACAAAACTGTCGATCGAGGGATAGCCGCCAAGCGTTTCGTTTCTCATCGTTCACCGCCAATATAATTCGATACCATATCACTTTACCACATAATGCGACCGATTTCAACGATTATTTGCCATTATACATATTATGACAAGCCCCTTGCGGGGCGGGGGAAAAGGTGGTAAAATTGGGGAAAAAACCGCAGGAGGATATTAATATGCTTGACCCTTCGATAAAAAGATCAGACGTGCCGGAGGAATTTACCTGGCGGCTCGAGGATATGTACCCCACCGACAAGGCGTGGGCTGAGGAGAACGAGGCGCTTCGCGCCCTCGTACCCGAGGTCGCCGCCTTCTCCGGAAGGCTCGGCGAGAGCGCGGATACGCTTCTTTCCTTCTTCCGCCTCAGCGACGATATAGCAAAGCGGCTCTCTACGCTTTACGGCTACGCGAGCTGCCGCGCCGACCAGGACCAGGGAAACGGCTTTTATCAGGATATGCGCGGCAAGGCGATGAACACTTACGTCGCCGTATCATCCGCCTCTTCGTTTTCTACCCCGGAGATAATGGCTATACCCGATGAGAGGCTTGACGCCTTCCGCGCCGAGAGGCCGGAGCTTTCGGAGTACGAGCGCAGCATCTATCAGATCCGCCGCAAAAAGGAGCATATACTCACCCCCGCCGAGGAGCGCCTTCTCGCCGCCTCGGGCGAGATGGCTTCCGCCCCCGGGGACATCGGCTCGATATTCAGAAACGCCGACCTCACCTATCCCGACGCCGTTGACTCAAACGGCGTGAGCCACACGCTTACGGCGGGCTCCTTCGTACCACTTGAGGAGAGCGGGGACAGAACGCTCAGGGAGAGCGCGTTCAAGGCGCTTTACGGCAGGCTTTCTGAATTTAAGAACACGGCGGCGACGATCCTCGACTACCAGTTCAAGAAGCTCCGCTTCTACTCCGAGGCGAGGGGCTATAAGTCCACCCTCGAGGCGAGCCTTGACGAGACGGAGGTGCCGACCGAGGTCTACCGCAATCTCATCTCCGCAGTCCATGGAAATCTCGATAAGATGCACAGGTACGTTTCACTCAGAAAGAAGCTCCTCGGGGCAGACGAGCTGCATATGTACGATATCTACACCCCGATAGTCGCGGACGCGGCGAGAAAGATAGACTATGAGGAGGCCAAGTCGACCGTGCTCGAAGCCCTCTCCGTTCTCGGCGAGGACTACGTAGACCTTCTGAAAACGGCCTTCAATAACCGCTGGATCGACGTCTACGAGAACGTCGGCAAGAGAAGCGGCGCCTATTCCTCGGGCCAGTCCTTCCCGCACCCCTACGTGCTTTTAAACCACAAGGACACCCTCGACAGTATGTTCACCCTCGCTCACGAGCTCGGCCACGCCATGCACAGCTACCACAGCGCGAAGTACCAGCCGATCAGCACCTCGGACTACGTCATCTTCGTCGCCGAGGTCGCCTCCACGGTGAACGAGGTGCTGCTTATGCGCTATCTCCTCTCTAAGACTGAGGACAAGAAGGAGAGAGCCTATCTCATTAACCACTTCCTCGACTCCTTCAAGGGCACCGTCTACCGCCAGACTATGTTCGCGGAATTCGAGCTCTTTATGGGCGAGAGGAGCGAGGCGGGCGAGAGCCTTACCGCCGACCTGCTCGCGAATAAGTACCTCGAGCTCAACAGGCTCTACTACGGGCCCGATATGGTCTCCGACGAGGGCATAGCCTACGAGTGGGCGAGAATACCGCATTTCTTCTATAACTATTACGTTTTCCAGTACGCGACCGGCTACTCCGCCGCCGTTGCCATAGCGAACAGGATACTCACCGAGGGCGAGACCGCCGTCCGCGACTATAAAAAGTTCCTGTCCGGCGGCTCCTCCGCCGACCCGATCTCCCTTCTCAAGATCGCGGGCGTCGATATGTCCGTACCCGACCCGATAAACTCCGGCCTTGCCCTCTTCGGCGAGCTCATCGAAGAGATGGAAAAGCTCGCTTGAGATGACGGAGCTGAGACCCGATTTTTACGGCGATTTTTGCTGCAAGGCGTCCGCCTGCAGCCACACCTGCTGCCGCGGCTGGGAGATAGATATCGACGGGGATACCGCGCGGTACTATCTGTCACTTGACGGCTCCCTCGGCTATGAGCTCAGAGAAGCCCTTCTCTTCAACGGAGAGACGTACTCCTTCAAACTTACCGGGGACGGGCGCTGCCCCTTTTTGAGAGGCGACGGGCTCTGCCGCCTCATCCTCGAGCTCGGCGAGGACGCCCTCTCCGATATCTGCGCCCTTCACCCGCGCTTTTTCTTAAACTTTAGCGGCTTTGAGCTCTGCGGACTCGGCCTCGCCTGCGAAAAGGCGGCGGAGCTCCTTCTTTCGGGGCGCGGCAGGCTCGGCTTTCTGACCGAAAGCGGCAGGAGCCTGAGCCTTGACGATATTTTCGATCAGAAGATAAGCGCAGAACCCACCCTGACCGAGGAAGAGCGGGAAAAGGTGATCGCAAAATACGCGCTCTGCGAGCCGATAGACGACAGGTGGGAAAGCGAGCTGAGAGAGCTTTCCAAAAGGCCCCTGCCTAAAAGCTATGACCGCGAGGCCTTTGAGAGAATGACGGACTATATCCTCTTTAGAAGACTTGAGGATTTGGAGGAATACGGGCCCCAAAAGCTCCTCATCTTTGCGCGTGAGGCGGGCGAGCTTGTCCTCTTCCTTTCTGAGAAAGCGGGACTTTGCGAAGCCCTGCGCCGCTGGTCGGAGGAGACGGAGTACAGCACGGAGAACGTTCGGATACTTATGAACGCCTGACCGGAAGATAAACTCTCTTTCCGCCGGACGCAAACGAGATAAACTCGCCCCCTCCGGCGCTCTCTTTCGGAATGGGCTCCTGCTTCTCACTGACTTCCGGCTTTTGCGAGAGCGGAACGAGCCGCGCTTTTTCGATCCGGCCGAGGCCTGCGCGCCTGAGAGCGGAGAGAGATACACGCTTACTAAGGCGCAGAACGCCGCTTTCCGGCACCGGAATGCCGAGAGACAAAGTGTTCTCGCCGCAGCAGATAACGAGGCGCGAGGGCTCCGCGACCTTCGCGCAGGTATAGGAGAAGGAGAGAAAAAGCCCGTCCTCGCGGACCTTCAGCTCGCCCATATTATCGGAAACGGGATATTTTTCGGAAAAAGACATAATAAAACGCCCCCTCCGTAAAAATATACGGAGGGGGCTTGGACTATATTCCGTCAGCCTACCGTGTAGCTTCCCCGAACGAGGACCTTCACGTTTGAGGTGGCCTTGATGCCGTTTCCCTTTATCGTAACGATATACATATGGTCCTTTGAAAGCTCCGTTCCCGCCGAGGCGACTGAGGCGCCCGTCGTCTCATCGATGAGCCTCGGGCTCGAGGAGCCCCAGCTCTGAGCCGTGCCGATCCTGAGCATTATCTCCGTTCCGACCGAGCAGGAAAGGGTCTGACCCGAGGAGAGGGAGACGACGGAAAAGCGCAGCTCCCCGTCCACGCTCTCGCCGGTCTGAGGCTGGGCGCTGCCCTGGGTATCGCCGAGCTTTTCTTCAAGCTCCGCCGCCTTTTCGTCGATGGCGCCGCCGAGCTCCTCGCGCAGCATGGGGATAACGCTCTCGTCGAGGTATGAGAGGGTGACGAGGGGATCGTCCTTCGTGCCGTAGCTCGTGGCGGCTATCGCGCCGACTCCGGCGGAGACCGCCGCTATCGCGAGGGCGGCAAGAACGATAATAAGCTTTTTCTTCATCTTCATATGTACCTTCCTCCGTTCGGAGCGGGAAAGATCCCGCTCCGGCGTTTTCTTATTGTAATCCGAAACTAACTGCGATGGCGTTATCCACCTTTCGCATAAACTCG
Organism: uncultured Eubacteriales bacterium; assembly: GCA_900317385.1. Classification (GTDB taxonomy): domain Bacteria; phylum Bacillota; class Clostridia; order Oscillospirales; family Oscillospiraceae; genus RUG626. The sequence goes on along the minus strand of ONGN01000020.1, from coordinate 9,581 downwards.
GGCGACGCCCTGCCCATTTTTTCCTTCAGGCGCCTTTTATCTATCGTCCGTATCTGCTCAAGCAGAACTACGGAGTCCTTCGTAAGTCCGAAGCTTCTCGCCTCAAGCTCGATATGGGTCGGAAGCTTCGCCTTGCCCATCTGGCTCGTTATCGCCGCGGCGATGACCGTGGGACTGTGCTTGTTGCCCGTGTCGTTCTGAACGATGAGAACGGGCCTCATGCCGCCCTGCTCCGATCCCACTACGGGGCTCAGGTCGGCGTAATAAATGTCTCCTCGCTTAACTCCGCTAAGCACTTTTATTCACTCTCCGACAAGATCATAGTCCGGTTTTATGTAACCGTCACTATAATTCTTTCACAAAAGAGATTTTTTATTCACCGGGCAGAAGAAATCCGCCTCATCCCAATATATGCCGGAGGGTCAGTCCACGTACACTCTCGGAACGCGCTTCGATATCGAGCACATAAGCTCGTAGGGTATAGTGCCCGCCCTTTGCGAAAGAGCCTCGAGCCCCGCGTTCTTTCCGAATATCTCAACGCGGCTGTCAAGGTTAACTTCGGGAAGGTCGGTGAGATCGACCATGCACATATCCATGCATATGCGCCCGCGCTGAGGGGCAAAGCCGCGGTCGGTGTAAACCGAAAAATTATTTGAGAGAACGCGCAGAAGCCCGTCCGCGTACCCAATCGGGATAACGCCCATCCTCGTGCGCCTCTCGGTCTTGAAAATGCCGCCGTAGCTCACGGATACTCCGGCGTCGTAATGCTTTATCGTGCTCACCGTGGTTATAAGGCTCATCGCGGGCTTAAGGCCGAGCTTGCCGCCGTCGCCGTAGCCGTATAGCAGAAGACCGGGGCGCACCATATCGAGAGCTGCCTCCGGATAGCTCAGGACGGCACCGGAATTTGCCGCGTGCTTTATTTTGAAGCGGAAGCCCGACTCGGTCTCAACCGAGTTTATAACGTCGATGAAAAGGCGAAGCTGCTTTTCCGTGTACTCTCTCGCCGCCTCTCCCGGCTCGTCGGAAAGGGCAAAGTGGGTGAAAACGCCCTCTGTCTCTATGTTCGGCATATTTACAGCCGATATGACGTTTTTTACGCCCTCTTCAAAATGCCTGCCCTCGCAGAGAAAGCCTAGGCGGCTCATACCCGTGTCAAGGGCGATGTGTACTTTAAGAGTTTTCCCGCATTTTACTGCCTCGTCGGAAAATTCCTTCGCCTTCGCCTCGCAGGTGACCGTCTGGGTAATGCCGTACTCGCAGAGAAGCGGCACGTTGTCCGCCGGGGTGTGGCCGAGAATGAGGATGGGGAGCTCTATGCCCGCGTCCCGGAGCTCGAGCGCCTCGGCAATGCAGGATACCGCAAGGTAGTCCGCGCCGAGCCTTTCGAGAAGGCGGGAGACCTCGACCGCCCCATGCCCGTAGGCGTCCGCCTTCACCACGCCGAGAAAGCGGGTCCCGGCAGGTACGGCGGCTCTTATCGCATTATAGTTATGCTCTATCGCGCCAAGGCTGATCTCAGCCCAGGTGCGCTCCTGAAGCTTCATAAAAAACGCCCTCTTATAATACTGATAAGGGCATTATAACACCCGCCCTCGGTAATTGCAAATATCATTCGATTTTCGCCCGAAACTTAAGAAATATTTTATGGAAATATTGCAAACGAAAAAAGATACTGATATAATATAATGGCTATAAAAAACTAAGGAGGACTACGCATAATGAGCAAAAAATACGTTTACCTTTTCTCAGAAGGCAACGCGAGCATGAGAGAGCTCCTCGGCGGCAAGGGCGCGAACCTGGCCGAGATGACCAACATCGGGCTCCCCGTGCCTCAGGGCTTTACCATCACCACCGAGGCCTGCACCCAGTACTATGAGGACGGCCGCAAAATAAACGACGAGATCATGTCCGAGATCATGGAGTACGTTGCCAAGATGGAGGAGATAAACGGCAAGAAGTTCGGCGATCTTCATAACCCGCTCCTCGTCTCCGTCCGCTCCGGCGCCCGCGCTTCCATGCCCGGAATGATGGACACCATCCTCAACCTCGGCCTTAACGACGAGGTCGTTGCCGCGATGATCGCGGGCAACCCCGATCCCAAGTTCGAGCGCTTCGTTTACGACAGCTATCGCCGCTTCATCCAGATGTTCTCCGACGTCGTTATGGAGGTCGGCAAGAAGTATTTCGAGCAGCTTATCGACAAGATGAAGGAGAGCCGCGGAGTCAAGCTTGATATCGAGCTTTCCGCCGCCGACCTCAAGGAGCTCGCCATCCAGTTCAAGGCTGAGTACAAGGCTCAGATCGGCGAGGACTTCCCCTCCGATCCTAAGGTACAGCTTTACGAAGCCATCCGCGCCGTGTTCCGTTCCTGGGACAACCCCCGCGCCAACGTATACCGCCGCGACAACGACATCCCCTATTCCTGGGGCACCGCCGTCAACGTCATGCCGATGGTCTTCGGCAACCTTAACGAGAACTCCGGCACCGGCGTCGCCTTCACCCGTGACCCCGCCACCGGCGAGAAGAAGCTCATGGGCGAGTTCCTTACCAACGCCCAGGGCGAGGACGTCGTCGCCGGCGTCCGCACCCCGATGCCCATCACCCAGATGGCCGAGAAGTTCCCCGAGGCTTACGATCAGTTCGTAAAGGTCTGCAACATCCTCGAGGAGCATTACCGCGATATGCAGGATATGGAGTTCACCGTTGAAAACGGCAAGCTCTATATGCTCCAGTGCCGCAGCGGCAAGCGCACCGCGAAGGCCGCCCTCAAGATCGCCTGCGATCTCATCGACGAGGGTATGATCGACGAGAAGAAGGCCGTTCTTATGATCGACCCGAGAAACCTCGACACCCTGCTCCATCCCCAGTTCGACGCCGCCGCTCTGAAGGCCGCCGTTCCCATGGGCAAGGGTCTCGGCGCCTCCCCCGGAGCCGCTGCCGGCAAGATCGTCTTCTCCGCTGAGGACGCTGAAGCCTGGGCCGCCCGCGGCGAGAAGGTCGTTCTCGTCCGCCTTGAGACCAGCCCCGAGGATATCACCGGCATGAAGGTCAGCCAGGGCATACTCACCGTTCGCGGCGGTATGACGAGCCACGCCGCCGTCGTCGCCCGCGGAATGGGCACCTGCTGCGTTTCCGGCTGCGGCGATATCGTTATGGACGAGGAGAATAAGATGTTCACTCTCGCCGGAAAGACCTTCCACGAGGGCGACGAGATCAGCATCGACGGCTCCACCGGTAACATTTACGACGGCATCATCAAGACCGTTGACGCCGAGATCGCCGGCGAGTTCGGCCGCATTATGGGCCTCGCCGACAAGTACAGAGTCCTCAAGGTCCGCACCAACGCCGACACCCCGCACGATGCTAAGAAGGCCCGCGAGCTGGGCGCCGAGGGCATCGGCCTCTGCCGCACCGAGCATATGTTCTTCGAGGCTGACAGGATCGCCGCCTTCCGCGAGATGATCTGCTCCGACACCGTAGAGGAGCGCGAGGCCGCTCTTGAGAAGATCCTGCCCTATCAGCAGGGCGACTTCGAGAAGCTTTACGAGGCTCTCGAGGGCAATCCCGTAACCATCCGCTTCCTCGATCCCCCTCTCCACGAGTTCGTACCGAACACCGAGGAGGAGATCGAGCTGCTCGCCAAGACCCAGGGCAAGAGCGTTGAGACCATCAAGGGCATCATCCAGGGCCTCCACGAGTTCAACCCGATGATGGGCCACCGCGGCTGCCGCCTCGCCGTCACCTTCCCGGAGATCGCGAAGATGCAGACCCGCGCCGTTATCCGCGCCGCCATCAACGTTCAGAAGGCTCACCCCGACTGGACCGTAAAGCCCGAGATCATGATCCCGCTCGTAGGCGAGGTCAAGGAGCTCCAGTTCGTCAAGAAGGTCGTCGTTGAGACCGCCGACGAGGAGATCAAGGCTGCCGGCGTCGACCTTAAGTACGAGGTCGGCACCATGATCGAGATCCCGAGAGCCGCCCTCACCGCCGATGAGATCGCGAAGAACGCCGACTTTTTCTGCTTCGGCACGAACGACCTCACCCAGATGACCTACGGCTTCAGCCGCGACGACGCAGGCAAGTTCCTCGGCGCCTACTACGATGCCAAGATCCTCGAGAGCGACCCGTTCGCCAAGCTCGACCAGACCGGCGTCGGCAAGCTTATGGAGATGGCCATCAGCCTCGGCAAGCCCGTAAATCCGAAGCTCCACGTCGGCATCTGCGGCGAGCACGGCGGCGATCCCACCTCCGTCGAGTTCTGCCACAGGATCGGCCTTGACTACGTCTCCTGCAGCCCGTTCCGCGTGCCCATCGCCCGCCTCGCCGCCGCCCAGGCCGCGATCAAGACCCCCAGAGCGTAAGCGATACACAGCATAAACCGAGTCCCCGTGCGATTTTTCGCACGGGGGCTTTTTGTGAGCTTAAAGAGCATCTTGCAAAAGAAAATCCGCTAAGTGGAGAATTTTTATCCCGTTTTCGTTGCCGACGTCCAGGGGATCTGTGGTAACGACGTACTTTGGATAGTGATCCTTTATTTCCATAAGGTTGCCAACCTCCCGGTCTGAATCCTCCGGCAGGCGAACGCACACCTGAACGTAAATCCTCTCACCGTTTCGCTCGGCGACAAAATCTATCTCCTTCGCCTCGTTTTTTCCGATATAAACGTCGTACCCGCGACGTTTGAGCTCAAGAAAGACGATGTTCTCAAGAGCTCCGTCGAGCATTTTGCGGCTGTAGCCCATCAGGGAGTATTTTAGCGAGATATCGGCAAGATAATATTTCTCCTGCGTTTTGAGAATTGCCTTGCCCTGAATATCATACCGATGGCACGGGTAAATGATAAACGCCTCGTTAAGCCAGCGGATATAATTATATATGCTCTCCGGGCTGACCGTCCTGTGCTCGCTTTTGAGAAACTTTGATATTGAGCTTGCGGAGAAGGTCTTGCCCATATTTTCAATTATATAGCGGACGACCCGATCGAACAGATCCTGTTTAACTATTCGGTGGCGGCGGACGACGTCGCGGGATATGACGGTGTGATATATCCCGTTTACGATCTGATAGGCGCTTTTTTCGTCGTAATCTGAAAGAGCCACAAGAGGAAATCCTCCGAAACGTATATACTGCTCCAGAAGCTCGTTTCGAGATAGCCCGCGTCCCGACTTAAACTCCAAATACTCTTTAAAGGACAGAGTATATGCAGGGATCGTCACGTATCTTCCTGTCAGATATGTGGATATTTCGCTGCTCATAAGCTTTGAGTTGGAGCCTGTGACGTAAATATCGACGTCTTCGCCCTCTAAAAGGTCATTTATGACCTTTTCCCAGTCTTTGACCTCCTGCAGCTCGTCAAGCAGAAGGCAGCAGCGGCCTTTTCCGGATATAGCGGATTTCAGGTCGTCATACATAGCCCTTGCCGTAAGCCTGTCAGATAGCTCCATCTCGGTGTACCTGCGCGATATGACGTTCTCCTCGGCTATGCCGCGCCTTAAGAGCTCTGAGCGCAGCATTTCAAAAATGGTACTTTTGCCGCAGCGGCGTATTCCGACAAGCACCTTTACAATCGGTTTGCCAATGAACGGCGAAATTGCGGCAATATAATCCGGCCTGTATATCATAAGCATCACCTTCCTTGCCTATTATACCGTAAAAACTTTCAGAAATCAAGAAGTTTTTAAGGTTACACATTAAAAACTTTATAATAGTGCTTCGCTGCACTGAGAGGCCGGACAGCACGGCTGACCGCGCGGGGGCTTTCCACTCTATATATGGTACTTGACATATGAAGCATTATAATGATACTCTGAAGCTGAAAAATGCTTAGCTTGAAGGGCGTGATCCTAATGGTTTGGGAATGCGGCGAACGGATTGACGAAAATGAACAGATGTTTACCGATATGCTTTTTGAGGTGGAAAAATGCCCCGGCGCATATATCGGGGACCCCTCGCTTCAAAGGCTCTTTTTCTTTATGGGAGGATATGAATTGGCGTTTTCCGAGCTGAAGGGATACCGCCTGCATTTTGATAAAGATTTTCAGAGGTTTATCGAGAAGAGGTATAATTCAGACGGAACGAGCCACTGGAACAGCTTGATAAGCAGCGGAATATCCGATGCGGAGGCGTTGGAGCGGTTCTATTCGCTTCTCAGTTAGCGCCGTAGGGAGGACGTGGAAAGGTAAAGCCCTTTGACGGGACGTACCCTTTACGCTTCTTCAAGATACTTTACGCCCTTGCCGTGAGCGAGGGCGTATTCTATTTCCGACCGTGTGCTCGAGCCTATGTAGCCGCCGACGTTTATCACGAATATCTCGTCCGCCATATCGATCTTTCGCTTGTGCATATCGTCGAGCATTTCTTTAGTGCCTTCAGTCCAGACCTCGCTGTCGCCGGAGTGACCGAAGAGACCTACGCTTATGACTATGCAGCCCTCGAGTGTGAGACGCTTCTGAGCCTCCATAAACTCGTTTTTAAACCGCGTGCTGCCGCAGAGGGTGACGACCTTATATTTTCCTACCATATTTATCTCCGCCCGTTTTAAGTTTTTCTTCATTATAGCATTTCCCGAAGCCGCGGCAAGCCGCTCCCCTACGTTTCGGCGCGGGTACAGTTAAAAGTACCCGCGCCGAAATTCTTATTTTTCCGCCTTTATCATCGAGCGTATCGCCTCTATCGCAACTTTTATCGCCATATCGGTGTCGTGGTTATCCTCCTCGAAAAGTCCGGCGGCCTTGCGCTCCTGGTTCCAGACCACGCTCAGAACGGTTCCGCAGCGGACCCCGAGGGCGGCGGCGACGGTGAAGAGGGCGGCGGACTCCATCTCGCTCGCTAAAACGCCGAGCTTCTTCCACGCCTCCCATTTGGCTAAAAGCTCGAAGCTCACGGGGCTTTTCTCCGGGCTGTGCTGCCCATAGAAGCTGTCCTTGCACTGGACCACCCCGGCGTGCCAGGTATAGCCGAGCGCCTCGGCGGCGTCCGTCAGGGCGCGGGTGACGCCGTAATCCGCGGTGGCGGGGTACTCTATCGGCGCGTACTCGCGGCTCGTTCCCTCCATTCGGATGGCGCCGGTGGCGATAACGACGTCGGAAGAGCGCACCTTCATATTTATCCCGCCGCAGGTGCCGACGCGGATGAAGGTGTCGGCTCCGATCTTCGTGAGCTCCTCCATCGCGATGGCTGCGGAGGCTCCGCCGATGCCCGTGCTCGTTACGGAGACGGGAACGCCGTCAAGCGTGCCGGTGTAGGTGGTGTACTCCCTGTTCTGACCGACGAGCCTCGGAGAGGCGAAATAGCGGGCTATCTTTTCGCAGCGGCCGGGATCGCCCGGCACGATGACGAAGCGGCCCACGTCGCCCTCAGACAGAGCTATATGATACATCTTTTCCTTTGACATAAGGCGCTTCACTCCTCTATTTGTTATACCTGTATTTTACTGTATTAAGTGATGTAAAACAAGGTCTCTATTGCAAATTTTATTATGCCGTAGTAAAATATCACTGATAAAAACGGGCGGGGAGGCGAGGCAGTGAAGCGGAAAACCTTGATAATAACGGCAATTGCGCTCGTGCTCGGTATTGCAATCGGCGCCATCGGCTTTTACGCTGCCGTCGGTCTCTCGGGGAAGACCATCGTCAGCCAGACGATAGTGACGAACGAGGGCGAAACGGGGGGCAAGAGCCAGAGCACGAATCAGGCGGGGCTTATCGAGCTTGCCGTCCGCGCCGCGAGATTTATTAAGACGCACGATTTCTCAAGCCTTTCCGAGATGGTGCATCCGACCTTCGGCGTATATTTCTGCCCGGGGGCGACGGTGAATCTGAGGAACAACAAGGTCTTTACAAGCTACGAGGTCTCGAACTTCCGGGACGATACCGCGTCCTACGTCTGGGGCGTCGCCCAGGATACGGGCGTGCCGATCGAGATGACGGCGGAGGAGTACTTTGCGAGATACGTCTACGACAGGGACTACTCGAACGCGCCAATAATCGGCGTAAACTACACGGCGAGAACGGGCAACAGCCTCGAAAACCTCTCTGAGGCATTTCCAAACGCGCAGTTCGTTGACCTCTGCTTCCCGGGCACCGAGGAAAACGATTATACCGACTGGAAGCTTCTGCGCATCTGCTTCGAGGAATACGAGGGTATGCTGAGGCTGACGGCGGTCATCCATTCGGAATATACTGTTTAAGTAAACGCTGATCCGGCGGGAGAACACTCCCGCCGATTTTTTAAGGAGAGAGTATGGAAAATATCTCTTTGGCGCTCTGCGCCCACGTCGACGCGGGGAAAACCACGCTGTCGGAGGCTATGCTTTTCGAGGCGGGCGCGATAAGGAAAAAGGGGCGCGTCGACCACGGCGACGCCTTCCTCGATACCGATCCGATCGAGAGGGAGAGGGGCATAACCATATTCTCCAAGCTCGCTATTATGGAGCTGGGCGAGCGCCGCTTCACGCTTATGGACACCCCGGGCCACGTCGATTTCTCCGCCGAGGCGGAGAGGACGCTCGCCGTCGCGGACGGGGCCGTCCTCGTCGTGAGTGCGACGGAGCCCGTGCAGGGGCATACGCGGACGCTATGGGGCGTTCTGCGCCGCTTTGACGTTCCGACCGTTATATTCGTCAACAAAATGGACCTGCCCGGCGCAGACAGAGCCAAAATAATGCGCACCCTATCGGAGGGGCTCTCACCCGCCTGCGCCGACTTCGGGGAGGACGTTTACGAGGCGGCGGCGATGGCGGACGAGGAGGCGATGGAAAAGTACCTTGCGGGGAAGCTCACAGACTCGGACGTTGCCCGCCTCGTGGGAGAGCGCAGGCTCTTTCCGGTGGCCTTCGGCTCCGCACTTCACGGCGAGGGAGTGGACAAGCTTCTGCGGATCCTGAGCCTCTATATGCCCGCGCCAGAGCGCGAGGCGGGCTTTGCCGCCTCGGCGTATAAGATAGGCCGCGACCCATCCGGCACGAGGCTCACTTATCTCAAGCTCAGCGGCGGCACGCTCAGGGTGAAGGACAGCCTCGACGGGGAGAAATGCGACCAGATAAGGGAGTATTCCGGCGAAAAATACACCCTTGTGAAGGAGGCCGCGGCGGGAGCCGTCGTCGCCGTCACCGGGCTTGAACACAGCTTCGCGGGGAAGACTTACGGGATAGCGCCGGGGGAGAAGAAAAAACTTCTGCGGCCGGTGATCAGGTACTCCGTAGAGCTTCCGGAGGGCGCTGACCCGAACGCCGCCCTCGCGGCCTTCAGAAAGCTTGAGGAGGAAGAGCCGCAGCTCTCCGTCGGCTGGGATCAGGAAAAGAGCGGAATAAGCCTCAGCCTGATGGGCGAGGTGCAGCTCGAGGTCATTGAGCGCGTCGTCCGCGAGCGCTTCGGCATAACGGCAAAATTCACCGGCGGCGGCATAGTCTACCGCGAAACGATAAGAAACACGGTCGAGGGCGTTGGGCATTTCGAGCCCTTGAGGCATTACGCAGAGGTGCATCTTATCCTCGAGCCGGACGAGAGGGGGAGCGGGCTCACCTTCGCGTCCACGGTGCCGGAGGACGAGCTCGACCGCAACTGGCAGCGGCTCATTCT
>ONGN01000021.1 GCA_900317385.1 uncultured Eubacteriales bacterium | reverse complement strand
AGCAGAGTGATTATCGAAACCACCTGCGGTGTGTACCGGACGTCGATTTTGGTCAGCCGGTAGGCTCCGATGGTTTTGAAGTGAACGTCCAACCGATTTGTGTAGATTTCATTATAGCCCGGATAGTAGTCCGTTATCTTAAGGTCGCTGTACAGGGAATAGCCGGCGAACATTCCACGTCCGTCTGCCACATACCGGTTTTCGATTGCTTCTTCAAGAGACCAGTTCTCTTTGTTGATCAGGTATACACCTTTCGCAACGCAGGTCAAGATCTTTTCTTCCTCAAGGCGATTTAAGATTTTGAGCAAGGTCTTGTACGGTACCATCTCAAAGTATCGGTCCTTCATATAGGACACGTCGAACAGATCACCCTTGTTCTGCAAACAGTATTCTCTAATCGTTTTCGTATAATTCATGCTTTCAACCTCCACTCCATTATACCATCTTATCGACAAAAAGCAACATTTAATCGACATAATCGACCGATGTTTCATTTTGTCGACTGAACCATAAAAAAACGAAAACCCTTGATACGCAAAGGTTTTCGAAAATACAAAAACGCCGGCATCCTGTATTTGAGATACAAAATGTCGACGTTTCTTTCATGGTCGGAGTGTCGGGATTTGAACCCGAGGCCTCTTGGTCCCGAACCAAGCGCGATACCAAACTTCGCCACACCCCGAAACTTGATGCTATGTTATTATAGCATCAAATTAATAAATGTCAAGTTTTTTATAAGCGGCGGGCGATTCCTGCGGTTAAAAAATGCACTATCTTTCCGGCAACCGGCTTTTTCAGTATCTTCTCCATCGCGTATGCGTAGGTCTCAAGCTGGCCGCGGTAGTATTCCGCCCGTTCGTCTACGGTGCTTTCCGTCACAAAGTCGGTCTTGTAGTCAATGATTGTGAGCTTCCCGTCCTTTTCGCAGACGCAGTCCACAACGCCCTGAAGCAAAAGCTTTTCGCCGCCGGCGTATCTTGGAAACAGGTCTGAATCGGCAAGGACGGAAAACTTAAGCTCTCTTCTAACCTTGTCCGCGCTTAAAATAAGCTTCCCCGTCTCCGTTGAGAAGAAGTCTGATATAAGCTTCGGGTTTACGGCGGCAGCCTCCTCGTCCGTAAGGTTCCCCATAAGCCTCAGCCTTTCGATCTCGACCGAGGCTCCCTTTTCAGTTCTTGCCTTTTCAAAGTCAGCGTACTGCATTACGAGGTGAACCGCAGTTCCCTTCTGCGCTGATGTGAGAGTGCGCTTTTTATTTCCAAATTCCGGTCTTTTCGGAGGCTTCAGCATTATCTGCGGCTTTTTAATCTCCTCAGCGTCTTCATGCGTCTCTGCGTCTGAAAACCCTCCCTTGAGCTCAGTCGCCGTCAGCTTCGACGGTATGAGCGACGCATCCGCAAACGGGTATTTCGCCTCGATGCGATCAGCCACTATCGCAAGCTCCTCACCGCTGACCTCGGGCAGCGCAGCCTCACCATGGTTCTCTCCTTCTTCCTCGCCAAGTCCTGAGGCGTCAACGAGGGACACCTTCCACGCCTTATCGTCTGTAATAACTGGCGCGTTTACCCGGCTGAATCTTATCTTTTCGCTCTCCGGCCTTCTCAGGGCGGAAAGCAGGATAAAATCGGCAAATGAGCGGGCGTTTTCAAGGACTGCCGGCGGCACAGGCAGGCTGGTATCCGGAATATTCCCTAAAGCATTCTCTGCGTCGGAATACGAAGCTAAAATAATAAGCTTTTCCTTTGCCCGCGTCATCGCGACGTACAATACGCGAAGCTCCTCTGAGAGATTCTCTTTTCTTATCGCAAGCCTTATCGCTTTTTTTGAGATCGTCGGGTACTGTATCCTTCTCTTAAGGTCAACCACGTCGGCACCTATGCCGAGCTCGGAATGGATAAGAAGCGGCGCTCTCGCGTCTGAATCGTTAAACTGACGGGCTGTATCTGCAAAGAAGACGACGGGGAACTCCAGGCCTTTGGACTTGTGGACGCTCATTATCGTAACCGCGTCAGCCCGCTCGCCGGAATCGTCGAAGGCGAGACTCTTCCCCTGCTCCATCATCGTGTTTACGTATTTTACAAAGCCGTAAACGCCCTTATAGCCTGAGGCTTCGATCTTTCTTGCGGCCTCGATAAGTCTCATCACGTTTCTGAGTCTCTTCTCTCCGTCAGGCATCGCGCTAACCGCGGCGAAGAAGCCCGTTTTGGAAAAAACTTTCCACAAAAGCTCATCGGCGGGCAGTTCCTCAGAGTCCTCGCGGAACTCACGGATCTCCGAAAAGAACCTTTGAAGCTTCTCGCTGTTTTCGGAATACGTCTCAGCGGCGGCAAAAAAGTCCGATTTCGTATCCGCAGACCTTATATTCGCAAGCTCATCGCTCGTAAAGCCGTAAACCGGAGATCTCAAAACCGTAATAAGCGGAATGTCCTGGCGCGGATTATCTATTATCGCGGCAAAAGCCATAGCCATAGATATTTCCGGCGTATCAAAAAAGCCGGATTCAGAGCCGAATTTTGCCGGAATCCCGTATCTTGAAAGCGTATCGACCCACGTTTGCGCTCTTGCGGAGGGTGAGCGCATCAGCACGGCCACGTCTCCGTATTTAAGGGGCCGCGTTCCGGACTTTTCCTGCACTTTGAACGAGCGCATAAGCTCCCGCAATCTCTGCGCGGCATACTCTGCCTCAGCCTCCACCCTGTCGGGCGCTTCGCCGTCCTCATTATTACCGTCATCATCCGACTTCATATTGAGAACTGCAAGCTCTATTTCGGGCTCATCAGAGTCTGCGTAGTCCTTCGCGCCGTATTTCAGGGCTTCCCTCTCGGTGTAATCCAAATCGCCGAGCTCTCGCGACATCTCGCTGCCGAGCACAAAGTTCGTGCCATCGAGTATTCCCTTTCTTGAGCGGAAATTATCGGAGAGCAGTATTTTTCTGCCCTCGCCGTCCTTCGCGTTTTCAGCGTCGCAATATTCGGTATATTTTTTTATAAATATGGTTGGATCGGCAAGCCGGAATTTATATATAGACTGCTTTACGTCTCCGACCATAAATACGTTTTTGCCGTCCTTTGATACCGCGCCGAATATCATCTCCTGAATCTCGTTTACGTCCTGATATTCGTCGACCATTATCTCAACGTATCTTTTCGAGATATTGCGCGCGGTCTCAGTTGGGCAAAGCGAATCGGGATCGACCATCAGCTTCAGCGCAAGATGCTCCTGATCGTGGAAGTCTATAACCCCTTTCTTCTTTTTCAGCTCGCGAAAGCGCCTGTCAAACTCCAAAACGAAGCTGTAGAGGCTCTTTATTTCGGGAACGACCTTTCTTAAATCGGCGGCGGACCTTTCCGCGTCATCCCGCATAAGCTCACCGAGCTTCTTTAGCCCGTCTTTTACGGAGCTGCGAATGGCTTTTACCCCGTCGTATTCCGCGCCTCTGAGCGGTTTTGTCCGGGGAAACTCAATATTGAGCGCGGCTCTTACTGCGTCCCACCCGCAGTCAAGCGAGGCTCTGAGGTTAAGTATTCCTTCATAAGTTGCGCGAAGGCTCGGCCCGTAGCTCTTCTCAAGGGCGTCGTCAGTATCCGCCTCGTCAAGAAGGCCCCTTATACAGCCTTCAGCGTATTCAGAATAGCCCCTGATCTTATTTATTATGACCCTTCCCCAGGGCGTTTCGGCAAGATCCGTTACCGATGACGGCTCGAGGCGTTCCATATGCTCTTTCACCCATTTTTCGGGATATGGATGGCTCAAGAGCTTTTCGTGGGCGTCGATAATTATTGAAATAAGCTTTTTGTCGTCTCTCCCCGCTCCCATCGTATCGGCAAGTGAGAGAAAGCCGGGATCCATCGAGGAGTAAGCCTCCTCGAGCATATCGGACAGAAGCTCTGATTTAAGCGTATCCGATTCCGTCTCATCAACCACCCTGAAATTGGGGTTTAGGTCAAGAAGGTGGGCGTTTTCCTTAATGATCCGGGAGCAGAAGCCGTGAATGGTCGATATCTCCGCCCTGCCGCATATATCGGCCTGACGCCTCAGTCTCCTGTTCTCGGGGTCCGCCGCAATTCTCTCGTAGATCGTATCGAGTATTCTCGCCTTAAGCTCTGACGCCGCAGCATTCGTATATGTAATTATAAGGAACTCATCAATATCACAGCATGCCTCAGGGGAAAAAACGCGATGCAGCAGTCTTTCAACGAGCACCCTTGTCTTTCCGCTTCCGGCGGCCGCTGAAACGAGCAGCGGGCCTCCGGTATTTTCGATTGCAAGCTTTTGCTGAGCGGTATATTTTATCATTTCCTGTTCCTCATTATCTTTTCCCACGCCTCGGGCGTCTTCACCCTGGAAACGTATCTCGGCCTGTCCTCGTCACCCGCAGATCTGAAATGGCACGCTCCAAAATAGTCACAGTAAACGCAGGCATTGTCAAGCTGGCTTCTGAAATACGGGTCCGCGCTCAGCTCGCCCTGCCTCAGCTCGTTCCCCATTCCGGATATCAGCATAAAAACATGCCTGGCAAGGGCTCCGAGCTCCTCCGCTCCCGCAAGGCTGTCGCCGGACGGTAGCCCTTCCTTTGAAAGCTTGACGGGAATATACTTGTGCTTCGTGCCGTTCTCCATAGCGTCAATGACCTCGGGATCGTTCAGCAATAAGCCTGATCTGATGCTCTTCTTAAGCTTTTCCGCCTCAAGCTCCTCATCGCTGATATCGCTGCCGCTGACCTGCGTGATTGCGTCTCTTGCCGGGGCGTAGAGAACGCCTGCCGGCACGATCTCCTTTTTATATAGCTCTTCCCCCTCGTCCTTAAGGGCGAAAAGGTAAATCAGCATCTGCATTCCCATACCGTAAAGGATATCGGAGAGCCTAAAAGACTTCTTCCCGGTTTTATAGTCTATGACCCGAATATAAAGCTTATCATTATGTATCCATCCGTCAACTCGGTCGGCGACTCCAATAAGCCTCGTTTTGCCCCCGTCGCCATCGACCTCTATGGGCGGAAGCTCTCCGCCATCTCCGCCGAACCTGAGCTCAAAGCTAAGCGGCGAGAAGGACGAGCTTCTGAGCTCCCGCGCCATATTTAAAACTATCCTCTCGGCGTCGTCGCAAAGCCTTGAAAACAAGTACTTGAACCTTCCGGTTTTATCCTCAAGGCCGCCGAGCTTAACTAACGCGTATTCTTGGCAGAACCCTCTCGCAAGACTTCTCAGCTCGTCATCCGATACGGAGTTTACGCCGCCTTTTTCCTTTGCCGCGCTGAAGGTCTTTTCCAGCACGAAGTGGATGAAAGTCCCCGTCTCCGGTGCGTCCAGCCCGGCAGGGTCTCTTCTTTTCAGGCGGAGGCCGTATTTGAGGAAATATGAATAACGGCAGGAATAGAACTTATCGAGTCTCGAGGCGGACAGGGTGACGTTCCTGCCGTACAGCTTCTCCGCCGCCATTCGGCTCAGCCTTCCGCGCGGCATTTTCGCCGCGAGCTGAAGCTTTTCAAGCTCGGTCTTAAGCTCAGGCCTTGCCGAAAAATACGCTCTTGCCGCAAGGGAGTTTTTGTCCATTGAAACAGTGGATGCGGCAAGCTCAAGCGCGGGCTCTCTGGCATATAAAAATACCGAATTATCTATATCCTTTTCCTGGATGCCGAACATTTCCGAAATTCTCGTTACCATATAAGACTTTCGCGTTGTCTCAGGAAATGACATTGTGAGCGAATCGGACGGCATAGTGAGAGCCGAATATATCAGTCCCAGCTCTCTTGAAAGATCGTCGTCTCGCGAGTCGGGAAGCCCTAAGCCCGCGTTTCTCAGCTCAGTCTTCTCTCTTTCGCTGAAAAGCTCTCCGCTTTCCCGGAATGAGGGCATTGAAGCGTCCGTTGCTCCGACTATGATAAGGTGTTTTATGCCCCTGCCGCGCATTCTTGACATATCGCCGACGCCGACAGCGTCTATTGACGACGGGATCGTGCTTACGTCGTACTCGCCCAAAAGAAGGCGCAAAAGGCGCGAAAACTCCTCGTTATCCATAGGCTTGTCCCCGACGATGTCGGAAAACTGTTCAAGAGCGTCGGTAACTATGCTCCACAGCTGGGATAGCTCGTCCGCCGACTTAAGCTTTCCCTTCGCCTCAAGCTCTCTGACCTTCTCCTCCGTTTTCCCGTATATCCCCGCCTGCTCCAAAAAGTCATAAACGGCTTCCGCCTTGCCCGCGCCTGTCTCGGCGGCAAGTGCTTTTTCAAGGAACGCGAGAGGGCCGCATACCGCTAAGCGGGCGCTGTTTACGATCTGAAGTCTCTCTCTCGCCTCGTCAGACATATTGTCGGAATATCCGTCCGGGTGCATTTTCCACCCTTCCGCTCTCTGCCACATTGAGGAGCCGCGAACGTTCCATTTGATAAGATAGTTTTCGAGTAAATCTCTTTCATCGGCGGTGATACCCGCAAGCCCGGTCTTTATGTAACGGCATACGCTTTCTCTGTCCCAGTTCGTAATGACGACCTCAAGCGCAGAAAGAACGAAAGCGAGAAGCGGCTTATTAAGAATATCCTCTTTATCCGATGAATTGAAGGGTATCGCGTATTTCCCCAAAATGCCGCGGGCGCCGGAGGCGTATTTATTCCAGTCGGGCGACACAATCGCGATCTGTCTGTACCTCGCCCCGGCTCTGACAAGCTCTTTCGTCCTTGCCGCGGCAAGAGAAAGCTCATCGTATATCTCAGCGCCGCGGTAAAGAGAAACGGCCTCGCATTTCCCGTCGTACTTCTCTTTTCCGTAGCCCGTTATGTTTTTTTCAAGATATGTAAGCTCCGGCGCCTTTGCGGAATTTTGAGCTCTGAGCTTTTGAGTTTCGCATTTTACGCCCCGCTTTGAGGCGAGCGCCATAAGCGTCCTTCCGGTTTTTGCTGGAAGGGCGAACATCGGCTCCTCGCTCATCAAATCAGCGGTTGTGAGCGAAACGGTGATAGAAGCGCCTTTTTTTATAAGCTCGTCGATAACTCTGAGCTCCTGAGCGGTAAAGTCGGTAAAGCCGTCGATAAAAATATCGCCGGAATTACCAACCGAGCTCTCCGCTATTCCGCTTGCGAGGCGGGATAGCCTGTCTCTCGGGTCAAGCCCGCTCTGCTCCTTTACCCTCTCATAGCTCTCGAATATCAGAGACAGGTCTTTGAGCTTTTCGCCGGTAGGCGAGTCAACCTTTTTCGAGGCAGCAAAGAGCTCAGGTACGGTTATCTCAGCCGAACGCAGCTCATCGTAAGTGCTTATCAGCGATTTTAAATAGTCAGGTTTGCTCGAGCCGAGAGAATACACCTTAAGATACGGCGCCGATTCGGTCACGGCGCGCATCATGCTCAAGAGTCTTCCACCCTTGTCAAGCGTTTTTTCCCTCAGCCCGCCGACCTCGCTGAAAACTCTCCCCTCAAGTCTCGAAAAGCTCAAAACCTCAGCATAAAGGCAGGCGTCGTCCGGGCAGACCTCCGCCATCTCGCGCTCGGCGTCGTGGCTGTACTGCTCAGGAACGATATAGATATTACCCGGAACGCCCTTCTCTACGTTCTCCGATAGCCTGCGGAGTATCTCAGCGGTTTTACCCGACCCCGCGCGGCCTAATAACAGCGTCAGCATATTCTTCTCCCGTATTTTAATATTATTATATAATATTATACAACTAAAGACCGCGTTTGTCACTAAAAGCCGAAAAGCTTTTTCAGTCTGGCTATTATATCCATCGCCCGAAACCGGATAACGGTCTCGGTAGAATCCCTCGTAATGAGCGAAAGCTCGCCCTCGCTAAGACCTATCTCGGCGGAGCTCTCGTCGTTCAGTATTCCCGCGTAGCATACGTTGGGAAAGACTACGCACCACCAGTTATGGCCTTTGCCGCTCCCGATAACTATGCGAAGCGAAAGGTATCTTCCGGAAGGGAGCGAAAATGTATCGTAATCCGTTTCCTGAAAATACTCCTCCGTTAAGGAAACGGAAACTCCGTGGTTTTTTCCTTCGGTTTTAATGACCCCTTCCGCGATTTCTTCAAGCACGTCTATTCTCTCGTTTATAAGCTTCTCCGCGTCGTCGCGGCGTTCCGCCGCCGAAAGCTCCGTTTCAAGATAGGAAAGCACCGCGTCGCGCACCTTAAGCTTTAAGCTCTGCTCCTCCTCGCTGTCCGAGTCTGCTACAACATGGAGCCTTATCAGCTTTGAGGAGAGCTCGTCCGCCTCGGCGGATATGCCGGAGCTGAAAAGAACGGTTATAACAAGCGCAAAAATCAGCGCAAGCTCAATGGGTTTAAGCTTCATATTTACCTCCATTAAACAGAAAACGGCAATAACGCCTTATGAGGACATTATTGCCATTATTTGGAGATATTATTCAGTAAACGCGGGAGCAGGAAGCGCAACGTAGCATTCGCGGAAGGTGTGCGAGAGCTCCTTTTCCGCCGCGATGGCATCTCTCTCCGTTTGGAATATGCCGTAAACCGCCGATCCGGTGCCGGTCATCGAGGCGCCGAGCGCCCCTAAATTGACAAGGCTCTCCTTTGCCTTTTCAACCGTATCCCTTTCTCTTTGAGAGAGTGCCGCCTCGAATACGTTAAAGCATCTTCTCGCCATCCCGTGGAGATCTCCATCCCTGATTGCGTCGAGCATACCCTCGGTATCGGGTCTCGCTTTTACCTTCACACTGTCGAGCTTGGAGAAAAGCGCAGGAGTCGATATAGAAAACCTCGGCTTTACAATGGCGAAAGCGCAGTTTGGAATGGGCTCGACCAAAGTAAACTCCGTTCCCCTTCCCGTGGCGAGCGAAGTTCCGCCCTGCACGCAAAACGGAGCGTCGGAGTCGACCATTGCGGGAGCTTCCTCCGCCCATACCGGCGCAGACAGGCACACGCTTTTTTATGCTGATCGAAACGTCCCTGTTTTCTATCCCGAGCTCGGTCAGAAAGACCTTTGCGGCCTTGAAACCGAGGTTTTTATCCGTGTTCGGAATATACGACCTGTTCGTGCTTGCGCCGATTTTGCCATCGCCCTCTGAGATCGAGATCGTAACGTCGTCGCAAAGTGATACCGACTGCATCAGCATAAGCATCTCGTGATAGCCGTCCGGGCGCTTTCCGAGCACGTCGAGGGATAAATTCAGCTTTCCGTATGCCTTCTCGCGTATCGTCTGCGTAAGCATACGGCTCAAAGCCTCTCTAAGAAGCGGCCCATTCTGTCAAGAGCCGTCTCGATGTTTGCGACCGAAGAGGCGTAGCACATACGGACGAAGCCCTCTCCGCCCGCTCCGAAGGCGCTTCCGGGGATAACGGCGACCTTTTCCTCTTTTAAAAGCCTCGTGCTGAACTCGTCAGAGCTCAAACCTGTGGATTTTATAGACGGGAACATATAGAAAGCGCCCTTCGGCTCGAAGCAGCTTAGCCCGATCTCATAGAGTCTTTTCAGCATAAGCTTGCGCCTTTTATCGTAGCTTTCGCGCATCATTTCGATATCCTCGTCGCCGGCCTTCATAGCCTCAATAGCGGCGTACTGGCTCGTGGTGGGTGCGGACATTATCCCATACTGATGTATTTTCAGCATCTGGCCTAAAATGGGCTTCGGGCCGCACACGTATCCGAGGCGCCATCCGGTCATTGCATATGCTTTGGAGAAGCCGTTAACAACGAGCGTTTTCTCGTAAAGCTCGGGTATATTTGCGGGCGAGGTATGGTGGATGCCGTAGCTCAGCTCAGAGTAGATCTCGTCGGACAGGATCATAATATCCGTTCCGCGCAGCACCTCGGCTATCTCCTCAAGATCCTGCCTCTCCATAACCGCGCCCGTAGGATTATTCGGGAACGGGAAAATGAGAAGCTTCGTCTTCGGTGTGATCGCAGCCCTGAGCTCTTCTGCGGTAAGCCTGAATTCGTTTTCTTCCTTCGTCTCAAGGTAAACCGGAACGCCTCTCGACATCGTTACGAGCGGGCCGTAGCACACAAAGCTGGGCACGGGGACGATGACCTCGTCACCCGGCTCAACGAGCGTCCTGATGCATAGATCTATCGCCTCGCTGCCGCCGACGGTAACGAATATCTGACCGGCGGGATCGTATCTCAGGGCGAAGCGGCGCATAAGATACCTGCAGATCTCCTCGCGGAGCTTTTTCATTCCGGCGTTCCCGGTGTATTTGGTAAATCCCTGCTCAAGCGAGTATATGCCCGCCTCCCTGATATGCCAAGGGGTTACGAAATCCGGCTCGCCTATTCCGAGCGAGATGGCAGAGGGATCGTGCATATTCTCAAGTATATCAAAAAACTTTCTAATTCCCGATGGCTGGAGCGAGCGGACGCTGCTGCTCATCACCGACTCATAGTCAATCATACAAACAGCAACCTTTCCTCCTGCTCCTTCTCAACGAGGAAGGCGCGGTGCTTATCCTTATACCGCTTCATAATAAAATGGGTCGCGGTTGATATAACGCCGTCGATAGGCGCGAGTTTGAGCGATACGAACTGGCTGACCTCTCTGAGGCTCTTTCCCGTAACGATAACTGCGAAGTCAAAGGCTCCGCTCATCAGATAAAGGCTCTCGACCTCGTTATACTGGTAAATCCTTTCGGCGATGCGGTCAAAGCCGTCGTCACGCTGGGGAGTGATCTTAACTTCTATAAAGGCGGTAACGCTTTCGACCTCGGTCTTGTCCCAGTCAATAAGAGCGGTATATCCGTTGATTACGCTTGCGTTTTCATATTCAGAAATGGCTTTTTTGACCTCATCCTCTGTTTTTCCGGTCATGGCTGCTATCTGAGCGGGAGTATAGCGGCTGTCCTCCTCTAAAAGCTTTAATATATCGGTCATATTATTACCTCCAAAAAACAACTTAACAGTTACTATACTACATTTTTACAAAAAAGCAAATACATTTATGTAATTATTTGCATTTACCGATTTAGTGTGTTAAAATACACCTTGATATACCGCTATCACAAAGGACGTGATCAGATTGAGAATAGCAGTAAAGGTCGGCACCTCCTCCCTTACGCACGAGTCGGGCGCAATGGACCTTAAAAATATGGATGAGCTTGCCCGGGTGCTCTCCGACCTTCACGGGGCGGGGCATGAGATAATCCTCGTATCCTCCGGCGCAATCGCCGCGGGTACGGCAAAGCTTGGACTTGCCGAGAGGCCGAAGGAGCTAAAATATAAGCAGGCGGCGGCTGCAGTAGGTCAGTGCGGGATCATGCACATCTACGATAAGCTTTTTTCCGAATACGGCTGTACGGTTGCTCAAATACTGCTCACCGGGGACGACGTTCAGATAGATATGCGCGCCCGGCATCTCAGGAGCACGTTCAACGCCCTTTTGGAGATGGGCGTTATACCAATCGTAAACGAGAACGACTCCGTATCGTCAGACGAGATTGAGACCGGCAGTCATAAGGTTCTCGGCGATAACGACACTCTCTCAGCTATCGTCGCCTCTCTCTGCAAGGCGGATCTTCTTATTCTTCTCAGCGATATCGACGGGCTTTACAGCGCCGACCCGCGTGAGGACGCATCGGCAAAGCTTATACACAGTATTACTGAGCTGACCCCCGAGATCACCGCGATGGCAGGCGGAAGCGGAACCTGGAGAGGCACGGGCGGTATGGTGACAAAGCTGGCAGCGGCAAGAATCGCGATGGCAAGCGGCTTTGATATGGTAATATCAAACGGCTCGCGCCTCGGCGATATATATGATATAGTGGCCGGAAAAGACGTTGGCACGAGATTCTTCGGAAGGAGAGATAACGATGACAGAGCTTGAGACTATGGGCAGCCTCGCTAAAAAAGCGTCAAGGGCGCTTGCAGCAGCGAACGCGGAAAAGAAAAACGAGGCGCTTTTCGCAATAGCCGACATCCTTGAAAAAAACGCCGATAAATGGCTTTTCGCAAACGCTCTCGATATTAAAGAGGCGGAAAAAAACGGGATGCCCCTCTCGCTTCAGGACAGGCTCAGGCTCACGCCGGAGCGCGTTTCAGCTATCGCCCAGTCCGTGCGCGACGTTGCCGCACTCCCTGATCCGACCGGTATCGTGCTCTCAGAGGTTTTAAGGCCGAACGGACTTCGGATCGACAAGGTCTCAGTTCCGATAGGCGTCGTCGGGATAATATACGAGGCTCGTCCCAACGTAACTGTCGACGCGGCCGCGATCTCGCTGAAGTCCGGAAACGCCTCGATACTGCGAGGCGGCAAGGAGGCCATCAATTCAAACCTCTGCGTTATTGAGCTTATAAGGGACGCTATTGAGTCCGCAGGTCTTCCGCGCGACTGCACCGCTCTCGTGAAATCTACGGACAGGAGCTCGGCAAAGGAGCTTATGGAGCTGACGGAGTATCTCGACGTTCTTATCCCGCGCGGCGGGCCCGGGCTTATCCGCTCGGTAGTACAAAATTCCAGGGTTCCGACTATCCATACCGGCGAGGGCGTCTGCCACGTTTACGTTGACGAGGACGCCGACCTTGAGCTCGGGGCAAAGGTGCTGTATAACGCGAAATGCTCCCGCCCCTCAGTGTGCAACGCGGCGGAGTGCCTGATAGTCCATAAAAAGGTCGCAGAGGCTTTTATGAACGAGGCTATGCCTCTTCTCAAAGAGAAGAACGTCGAGATAAGAGGCGACGCGAAAATACAGAATATCTTCGGAACGGAGGTCAAAGAAGCCTCGGAAGAGGACTGGGATACGGAGTACGGAGACTATATTCTGGCTGTAAAAACTGTAAGCAGTCTCGATGAGGCCATAGACTTTATAAATCAGCACGGAACCGGGCACTCAGAGGCTATTATCACTACCGATCCCGATAAAGCGGCCAGGTTTTTAAACGAAGTGGACGCCGCCGCCGTTTACGTAAACGCCTCCACGAGATTTACCGACGGCGGAGAGTTCGGTATGGGCGCAGAAATAGGTATCTCCACCCAGAAGCTCCACGCGAGAGGGCCGATGGGACTTCGCGAAATGACAAGCTATAAGTATATCGTATACGGTGAAGGGCAGGTGCGTTAACAATGATAATCGGATTTATCGGCACAGGTAATATGGGCGGAGCGCTGGCAAGGGCAGTCAGGTCAGCAAGGCCGAACGACGTTCTTCTTCTATCTGACGCATCTTCCGAGCGGGCTGAGGCGCTGGCTCAGGAGGTCGGAGGCGACGTAGTTGACAACAGGACCGTCGCTATGAACGCGGACTATATTTTCCTTGGTGTAAAGCCCCAGATGCTTCAGGATATGCTGAGCGGCATCGTCGGCCTTCTGCGTTCGCGGGCGGACAGCTTTACGATCATTTCGATGGCCGCGGGCGTGCCTATAAGCCGCCTTAAGCAATTATGCGGCAGACCATGCCCCATCATCAGGATAATGCCGAACACTCCCGTATCCGTGGGCGAAGGCGCCGTTCTCTACTCAGTATCGGAGGGGACGAGCCCCGAAGCCGTTTACAAGTTCTGCGAGATTATGGCAAACGCGGGAAGGCTTATGAATATAGACGAACGGCTTATCGACGCGGCTTCCGCTATCTCCGGCTGCGGCCCGGCTTACGCCGATCTCTTTATTGAGGCGCTGGCTGACGG
Organism: uncultured Eubacteriales bacterium; assembly: GCA_900317385.1. Lineage (GTDB taxonomy): Bacteria > Bacillota > Clostridia > Oscillospirales > Oscillospiraceae > RUG626. The sequence continues at coordinate 14,387 of ONGN01000021.1, read as the reverse complement.
AGGCGTCGCCTGCGGTCTACCGAGAAGCACGGCGATAGCTCTTGCCTCGCAGATGCTGCTCGGCTCTGCCAAGCTGCAGCTTGAAACGGGAAAGCACCCCGGTGAGCTAAAGGATGCGGTCTGCTCCCCCGCCGGATCAACTATCGAGGGCGTAAAAGCTCTTGAGGACGGGTGCTTCCGTTCCGCCGTTATAAACGCCGTCATATCCGCGTATAAAAGAACAAAGGAGCTCGGATGAGCTCCTTTCATAGTTAAGCTGAGACCCCGGGTTTTTCCGGGGTCTCATTTCTTATCAGGTATTCTCGTGAGCGTCGATCCTGTCCCTGAACAGTAGCGAGATGCACCAAAGAGCCGAAAGGGCGACAAGGGTGTAAATCACTCTTGAGACAGCGGCGGTCTGCCCGCCAAAGATATATGCGACAAGATCAAATTTGAAAATACCGACAAGTCCCCAGTTGACCCCGCCGATAATGGTGAGGATCAGGGCAATTCTATCCATAATCATATTGATTCCTCCTTCTCTGTCTCGACATTACCTTTCCCTGAAAAATACGAGTTATTCCGAAAATTTTTTTCGTTTAAGCGTAATGCGCATATCTGAAACGTTCAGCGAACGCACCAGGAGATAGTATACGGCGGAAATCATCACGGTAACCAAAGCAATTTTTGCCAAAAGAGGCTGTGGATCTAAAGCTTTCGCCGCAAAAGAAGCCAAAGCTGAGGCTCCGGCAGCGGAAAACGCGGTTTTTAAAAGCGCGGTTCCCAGTCCGCGAAGTCTTGTGAGCCTGCTGAGCTTATAAATGCTGAGCGAGAAATTAAATAGCTCAGAAGCGTAAAGAATAAAAATATAGCCGTTTGCCGCGTATTTTGGCAAAATAAACCAAATCAAAACTGAAGTAAGTATCGAGTCAAGTATATTCAGTCTCATTGAATAGAGGTGCTGACCGAGCCCGCGCAGCATTCCGTCCGTCACCGTATCCATATACATCGGCGGCATAAGAAGGCTTAAGTACCTTATAAACCTCCCGACCTCGGCGTCGGAATATATCCAGTCTCCGAGCTCATCCGAAAGGGTAAACAATACCGCAGTTATCAGAAAAGCAAATACCATCGCCGTATTTAAAAGCTTGTTAGACGCCCTGTCTATCCTGTCCTGCCGTCCTCTCACCTGCTCCTCGGTCAGCTCCGGCACTATGACCTCGGATAATGAATAAAAGGCAGCCTGCGGAAAAGTCATTATCGGGAAGACCATCCCCTGGATTTTTCCGTATGCCGCAAGGGCGAGTTCACGGGAAGCTCCGGACTTTTCAAATCCCCTCGGTATCATTAAATTCTGAACGGTATTCAGGGCCGTTCTTGCGTAAGCCGAAAACGCAAGCGGTACTGCGATCTTCGCAAGCCTTTTAAGCTCACCCTTGGCTTTATTATCCTCCTTCTCCTTTCTGAAATCCGCCCGGAAAAGAAAATACAGTATAAAAAACGAAAGCATCTCCCCCGCCGCGTTTCCGCCTACGACTGCGGCGCAGCTAAGCTCAACGTCTTCATTAGGGATGAGCGAGAGCAGAACAACGGATATGACGATTTTAAAAAGCTCCTGCGCTATCGCGGCAGCCGAAGTCCTTCCAACCCTGCAGGTCCCCGTAAAATATCCGCTCAGGCAGGCGCCTGCCGAGATAAACGGAAGGCTCAGCCCGAGCACTCTGAGGCTGAGCACCGTTCTGCCGTCGCCGATAAGCCCGTTTCCGATAAATCTGGCAAATATGAAAAGCAGAACTGACGCCGAAATACCGCAAAAAAGAGCGTAAAAAAGCCCGCTCCTTACGGTTGCGCTCAACTTAGCCCCGTTTCCGCTTCCGACGTTTTCCGAAACGACCCTCGTTGTCGCGAATCTTATTCCGGAAATGGCAAGAGTCGCCAGAAATCCGTAGACGCTCATTACGAGAGTAAAGAGCCCGATTCCTCCCGCTCCCATTTTCTTTGAAAGGTAGACCTGAAAAGCAAGTCCAACAAGCCTCAGGCTGAGCGAGGTCGCCGTAAGGAAAACCGTATTCTTTAAAAGTCTCTTTCCCTCCATAAGCATGACCTCCCATAAGAATATATGGGAGGTCACGTTTTAATATTCAGTTCATCGTGCCGCGGTTCTTCTCAGTGAGAGCGTCAACGCAGGCTTGCAGTGAAGCGTTCTCGGGTAAAGTTAGGTCAGGGTCCGTCTTCAGCACTTCCCTTGCGGCCTCCTGCGCGCTTTTAAGGACGTTTATATCGGTGGCAAAGCTCGCGATCTGCATTTCCGGCAGGCCGTGCTGCCTCGAGCCGAAGAAGTCTCCCGGTCCGCGAAGCCTCAGATCCTCCTCGGCAATCTTAAAGCCGTCGTTCGTCTTTGTCATAACGCTGAGCCGCTCTCCCGCTTTCTCGCCATCGCCTCCGTTGAACAGTACGCAATATGCCTTTGCCTTTCCGCGGCCTACTCTGCCTCGGAGCTGATGGAGCTGAGATAAGCCGAATCTCTCCGCGTTTTCAACCACCATGAGAGTTGCGTTCGGCACGTCCACTCCGACCTCGATTACCGTCGTTGCCACGAGGATATCCGTCTCTCCAGCGGAAAAGGAGGTCATTACCGCGTTTTTCTCAGAGGCCTTGAGCTTTCCATGTACAAGCCCAATGCGAAGATCCGGGAAAACCTTTTCCCTCAGCTCCTTAGCGTAGGCCTTCACGTTTTTAAGTTCGTCAACGTTCTCCTCAGAGTTCTCCTCGACTGCGGGGCAGACGATAAAAACCTGATGCCCCTCCTCGACCTGCTTTTTAATAAAAGCATTTATTCTCGGCCTCATTTTCTCATCGACCGCGAACGTATCCACCTTCTGCCTGCCGGGCGGGAGCTCATCGAGCACCGAGACGTCGAGGTCTCCGTAAACGATAAGCGCCAAAGTTCGCGGTATCGGCGTAGCGGACATAACGAGCACGTGCGGGCTTGCGCCCTTTTCGCTCAGAGCTGCGCGCTGCTGAACGCCGAATCTGTGCTGCTCATCGGCAACGACGAGGCCGAGCTTTGAATACTCAACGTCGCCAGAGATAAGAGCGTGTGTTCCGATAATAACGTCGGATTCCCCGGCGGCTATCCTTGAAACCGCCTCTCTTCTCGCCTTAGCCTTCATCCCGCCCGTCAAAAGCTCGCATTTCACTCCGAGCGGCTCAAGCATAGCCGAGAGCGTTAAAAAATGCTGCTCCGCCAAAATCTCGGTCGGCGCCATAAAAGCGGACTGATACCCGTTTTTATATGCGGCGTATATCACGGCGGCGGCGACCGCTGTTTTGCCGCTTCCGACGTCGCCCTGAACGAGCCTTGACATCGGTACGGGCTTTGTCATATCGGCTATTGCCTCGTTTATCGCCCGCTTCTGCGCGCCGGTGAGCTCAAATGGGAGCGCGCTCAAAAACTCAGATATATCAGTATTTGAAAAAGCATGCCCTTTCTTCTCCGTGCTCTCCCTTCTAAATCGGTCGAGAGCGCAGGAGAGGACGAAAAACTCCTCAAAAATCAGCCTTCTTCGCGCTAATTCAAGGGCCTCGAAATTCTTTGGAAAATGGACGTTCTCATATGAGTAGCGCGATTGAGCAAGCTCATACCTCTCCTGTACCGAAGGCGGCAGGGGATCAGGCAGAAGATCGCCGCAGGCTTCGAGTCCGCGCCTTATTGCGTTCGCGAGGACGTTCTGAGATATTCCCGCCGTGAGCCTGTAAATCGGCACGATCCTCCCGGTGCGCATTCTTTCGCGGTCCTCCGGCTCGAATACCGGATTCGTCATCTCCGGCATTCCGATCCTGCCGCCGATCCTGCCGTAAAAGATATACGATTCTCCCGGCTGCAGCTGGTTTTTAACGTAGCTCTGATTAAAAAAGGTTATGCTTATCGCGCTCTTTTCATCGACGGCGCGCAGCCTCACGATATCGAGCCCTTTTCTGATATGCGAAAGAGCGGGCTGAGTCGCGACCGTCGCGGCGACGCAGACGTTTTCCCCAAAGGTGACCTCAGATATGGGTTTTATCACGCTTCTGTCGTCGTAGGCGCGGGGAAAGTAAGTCACGAGGTCTCTCAGCGTGTATATCCCGAGCTTATTGAGGCTGAGCGCTCTCTGCTCACCTATTCCCTTTATATACCTGACGTCAGTACCAAGTTCTGCCATTTTGCGCTCCCTTTTTTATCACAAATGCCCTAAGAAATAGTGTTGCGAATAAATCGCTTTTATGCTAAAATTTATTGGATTTACTATGATAGGTGATTATTATGTCTGAATTTTTTGATGAGGTAGTTCTTGACGCTCTTCTTGACCTTGTGAAGCTGCTGCCCTTCCTCTTCGTTACTTATTTGATGCTGGAGCTTATCGAGCACAAGAGCAAGCGCCAGACCGCCGAGTTCGTTAGAAAGGCGGGCGCCTGGGGACCGCTGATCGGCTCCGCCGTCGGTATCGTGCCTCAGTGCGGGTTTTCCGCCTCGGCCTCAAATCTCTACGCTCTTAAGCTCATATCGGCCGGAACGCTTATTTCGGTCTATCTTTCAACCTCCGATGAGATGATACCCATTTTCATTTCCGAGTCCGCGCCGATAACTTTACTGCTCAAGGTTCTGGCTTGTAAGTTCCTTTTCGGCGTGCTGTTCGGCTTTATCATCGACAAGCTGTTCCGCGGCCTTTTCCGCGAAAAGGCGGACGTCCGTATCCACGATATGTGTGTGGACGAGCACTGCGAATGTGAAAAGCACGGAGTCGTTCTTTCAGCCATAATACACACCCTTAAGATAGCGGCATTTATTCTTATTGCCACTCTCGCGCTTAACGCGGCGATCTTCTTCATCGGTGAGGACGTGCTGAAAACGCTGATTATAAGCAAGCCTGTCGTAGGCTCCCTTATCACCGGGCTTGTCGGGCTTATACCTAATTGCGCGGCCTCCGTTATCATCACCGAGCTCTATCTCGGCGGCGCGCTTACAGCCGGCGCCCTGATGTCCGGTCTCCTCGTAGGAGCAGGCGTTGGACTTTTAGTTCTGTTCCGCGCGAACAAAGAGCACATGAAGCTGAATCTCAGGATCCTCGCCGCTCTTTATATCTGCGGCGCTCTCGTAGGAGTCGTCTTCGATCTTTTGAATGTGACCTTTTGAACGTAGCTTTTTAAGTTTATCCCCCGCCGTGGCGGGGGATTTTTATATACGTTTTGAAAGCCGCTCTGAGTACTCGCTTCTGAATTTTGCGAAACAATCGTTATCAAGCGCATTTCTGATCTTCTCGGTCAGATCGTTATAGAAATACAGATTATGCATTACCGCGAGCCTCAGCCCGAGCATTTCGCCCGATGCGAACAGGTGGCGGATGTAAGCGCGGGAATACCTTCTGCAGACGGGGCAGTCGCAGCGTTCGTCGATTGGAGAAGGATCCTTCGCGTACTTTTCGTTTTTGATATTGATTACGCCGTTCCATGTAAACAGATGCCCGTGTCTTCCGTTTCTCGCGGGCATAACGCAGTCGAAATAGTCTATTCCGCGCCAAACGCCCTCGATAATATTCGACGGGGTACCGACGCCCATCAGATACCTCGGCTTATCTATAGGAGCGTACTCATTCACCGCCTCTATGGTATCGTACATCTCCTCCGTCGTCTCTCCTACGGCGAGACCGCCGATAGCGTAGCCCGGAAGGTCGAGCTCGGCTATTCTCTTCATATGGTCGATCCTGATATCCTTATATGTCGCCCCCTGGTTTATGCCGAATAGCATCTGCCCGGGATTGACCGTTCCCTCCTCTGCGTTCAGCTTCTCAAGCTCATCCCTGCAGCGAAGGAGCCAGCGGTACGTTCTGTCGGCGGATTTTTTTACGTAATCATACTCCGCCGGTATTCCCACGCACTCGTCAAACGCCATCGCGATATCCGAGCCGAGGTTTGATTGGATCCTTATACTCTCCTCCGGACCCATAAATATCTTTCTGCCGTCGATATGCGAGGAAAAGGTCGTCCCCTCCTCAGTTATCTTGCGAAGCTTTGCAAGTGAGAAGATCTGAAAGCCGCCGGAGTCGGTCAGTATCGGCCCGTCCCATCTCATAAACTTGTGCAGTCCGCCCATCTCTCGGATGAGCTTATCGCCGGGGCGAAGATGAAGGTGATAGGTATTTGAGAGCTCTATCTGGCACTTGAGCCCCTTGATATCGTCGGCTGAAAGGCCGCCCTTTATCGCCGCCTGAGTTCCGACGTTCATAAAAACCGGGGTCTGTACCGAACCGTGCGGGGTTGAAAACTCGCCTCTCCGGGCTTTTCCCTCTGTCTTTTTTATAGAAAACATAGATAACCTCACGAAATGAACATAGCGTCGCCAAACGAAAAGAAGCGGTATCTCTCCCTGACGGCCTCGGCGTAAGCGTTTAGCACGTGCTCTCTTCCGGCAAGGGCGGAGACGAGCATAATCAGCGTGCTCTCAGGAAGGTGGAAATTGGTGACAAGCCCGTCGATGCACTTGAATTTGTAGCCGGGGTAGATGAAAATATCCGTCCACCCGCTCCACGGCTTCAGCACTCCGTCCTCCCCCGTCGCGGATTCAAGCGTGCGGCATGAAGTCGTTCCAACGGCTATGACCCGTCCGCCGTTCTTTTTCGTTTCGTTTACAGCATTTGCAGTCTCCTCGGGAACGATGCAAAATTCTGAGTGCATCTCATGCGCCTCGATATCCTCCTCCTTGACCGGGCGGAAGGTCCCGAGGCCAACGTGGAGCGTCACGTATGCAAGGCGCACTCCCTTATCCTCAAGCTTTTTCAGAAGCCCCTGGGTAAAGTGAAGCCCCGCAGTCGGCGCCGCGGCTGAGCCGAGCTCACGGGAGTACACCGTTTGATATCTCTCCGCGTCCTGCAGCTCCTCGTGGATATAGGGCGGGAGCGGCATTCTGCCGAGCTTTTCGAGCTTTTCTATAAAGATTCCCTCGTACTTAAATTTGATAAGCTTGTTTCCGCCTTCTGCCTCGCCAACGACCTCCGCTGTGAGCTCCCCTTCGCCAAAGGTGAGCTCAGTACCCGGTCTCGTTTTCCTTCCGGGTCTTGTAAGGCACTCCCATACCGAGTTCCCTTTATCCTTGAGAAGCAGAACCTCAACAGCGCCGCCGGTAAGCCTGTTTCCGAAAAGTCGCGCCGGAAGAACGCGGGAGTCGTTCATCACGAGGCAGTCGCCCGCGTTAAGCTCATCCACAAGATCATAAAAATGCCTGTGTACCGTCTCTCCCGTTATTTTATCAAGAAGCATAAGTCTCGATCCGTCGCGGCGTTCGGACGGAGTCTGCGCAATCAGCTCCTGCGGCAGATCGTAGTAAAAATCAGAGGTTTTCATTGGGTCAGGTATTCTCCTCGCTTTTTTTCGGATAGACGGAATAGACTATCTCCGTCCCCTGATAGTAGAACGTAAGTATCTCCTTATAGGTCTTGTTATGGTATTTGGCCATCGAGTAAGCGCCCCACTGGCTCATACCGACGTTATGCCCCCATCCGGTGCCGGTTATAACGAAGGACTCACCGGTAAGTGCGGCTGAGGTCTCACCGCCGAGCTTCGATATCTCGCCCTTTCCGCTTATCGCGTAAAGCTCGCCGCTCCCAAGCTGATCGGTACCCCCCGCGCCGACGGCGTACAGCCCGCTGAGGCCGGACACGCCCTCGCCGGAGGGATTGATATAGTACGTATTCAGCGCCGGAGTCGCCCCGTTGATCGTATACCTCTGCGATCTGAGGCCGAGTACCGTTGCGCAGTCCCTTTTGGAAAAAGTAAACTTCTTCCCGTTTTTATCCGTAAACCTTATTCTGAGCACGTTTCCAAGCTCGGTAAACTCAAGGATCTCAAACTTCGTTACCGTATCGCAGTCGTAGCCCCTGTTCTGGAGCCTTTTGCTGATAGCGTCGCCTGTAAACGTGACCGTCCAATGGTACTGGCTTATAACGGACTCAACGTCCTTTTCGTAGGGGTCAATTACACCCCGGAGATACGGATAAGCTATGGACCACACGTTTTCGGAGTTCTCGGATGCACCGCCGTTATGCGAATAGTAATTCGTCTGGCAAAGCTTTCCGTCATATGTAAGGTACTCGCCCTCAGTCTCCTCAACAGCCCTGTTCGAGTTGTCATTCGCTCTCGCCGTTCCGTAGTACACCTGGCATTCAGCCGTATTGCAGATGTCAAAGCCCTCGCTCTTGTGCTTATTCAGATTAGTAAGAGCGTAGCTCCTCGCGCATACAGCCTGAGCCTTCAGCGCCTCGATGGGCCATGACGCGCTCATCTCGTAAGGCACAAGGCCCTTCACGTAATCCTCGATATCCACATAGTTTACAACGGTGATGTAGCCCGATGAGCCGCGGATAAACGCAAAGTCGCCGTAATACTTATATCCCCTATGATAGCACTGGGATTTAGCGCCGTCAGCCGGGATCGGCCTTACGGCAAGATAGGCAGAGGTGCCGCCGTCAAACTCAAAGAGCACCCTGGTCTTCCCCGTTTCAACAACGGTAACAGTTTTTGCGGTTCCGGCGTCAATCTGACAGGAATCCTTAAAATCAAGGCTGTCCAGCGCCTCCTTGACGGCCGCAGAAGCTGAATACTGCCCTATCATAACGTAATACTTGTCGTTATAATATTTAATAAACGTATTTTCGTTTAGCTCAAGCGACTCAGCCTTCTCAAACGCGTCATGATACGAGGAGAAGCCTTCGTTATATCTGATGTGGTAGCAGCCCACGACAGATGAGCTCACGGAAAGATCGGTCGAGAAAGCTCTCTCGCCCGAGTCCCAGGCGACGTTCTGGTCAATCGTGACGGTTATCGCGTTAGTTTCAGTTATTCTGACGCCTATCGGGAAGAATTCACGGTCGGAATTGAAATAGCCGAGCTCATATCCGTACCCCGTGCCGGATACGTTCTGAAGGTTAGCCGAGGTAAAGGTTTTCTGAGAGCCGCTGTAGAGGCCGATCCTCAGAGTATGCACCGTGGCCTGAAAGCCGTCCGCCGAAGTGATCGGAGAAAGTGAGGTCAGCATAGCTAAACAAAGAAAAATAACTAATGCTTTTTTTATCTTATGTAACATATCTTACCCCTCAGCCGCAAAAATGCGGCGATCTTTATTGACACAAAGTGCGAAATGTGGTACTATTCAATGAAATCAATTTAGTGAAATAAAGTGTGTGCCAAATATAATACGATTATATCACATTTTTTCTTGTTTGGATAGTCGGTATAATGCTGTTTCGGCGCCATTTTTATGTCAATTTCTTCTATTATTTGAATACATTGTAATGGAGGCAGGTTATGAAAAAGTATAATGTCGGCGTTATCGGCGCAACTGGAATGGTCGGTCAGCGTTTTGTAACGCTTATCGCGGAGCACCCGTGGTTTGAGCTCAAAGAGGTCGCCGCTTCCAGGAGAAGCGCCGGAAAACGCTATGAGGACGCCGTAAGCGCCCGCTGGTTTATGCAGAAGCCGATCCCCGACTGCGCGAAGGATCTCATCGTGAAGTCGGCTGAGGACGATATCGCGGAAATCGCCGCGAACGTTGATTTCGTCTTTTCCGCTGTTGATATGAAGAAGGATGAGATTCGCGCCCTTGAGGAGGCCTACGCAAAGGCGGAGTGCCCCGTCGTTTCAAACAACAGCGCGCACCGCTGGACAGAAGACGTTCCTATGGTAGTGCCCGAAATAAACCCCGAGCATATCGAGGTCATCAAGTCTCAGCGCGAGCGGCTTGGCACAAAGCGCGGCTTTATAGCCGTCAAGTCCAACTGCTCTCTCCAGAGCTACGTGCCCGCTCTGCACCCTCTCAAGGAGGAGTTTGGCCTTACAAAGGCCCTCGTTTGCACCTATCAGGCCATCTCCGGCGCAGGCAAGGTATTCGACACCTTCCCCGAGATAATTGATAACGTCATTCCCTATATCGGCGGCGAGGAGGAAAAGAGCGAGCAGGAGCCGCTTAAGCTCTGGGGCAAGCTCGAAAACGGAAAGATCGTTCCGGCCGCCTCTCCCTCGATAACCGCGCAGTGCTTCCGCGTTGCAGCTTCCGACGGGCATATGGCAGCCGTGTTTATGAGCTTTGAGAAGAAGCCCACCATCGAGGAGATTAAAGAGCGCTGGGCTAAGTTCTCAGGCGTTCCCCAGGAGCTCGGTCTCCCCTCCGCTCCGAAGCAGTTTCTCCACTACTTCGAGGAGGATAACCGCCCGCAGACGAAGCTCGACCGCAATATCGAAAACGGAATGGCCGTCAGCGTAGGAAGGCTTCGCCCGGATTCCCAGTATGATTATAAATTCGTTTGCCTCAGCCACAACACGCTTCGCGGCGCGGCGGGCGGCGCAGTCCTTTTAGCCGAGCTTCTCTGCGCAAAGGGCTATATGGACAAATAAACCTGCCTTCAATCCATTGAAGGAAGGAAGCTTAAATTGAAAAAGCCTGTTTTCACAGGTTCTTCAGCGGCAGTTATTACTCCGTTTAAAAACGGGAAAATTGACTATGACTCATTTAAAAGAATAATAGATATGCAAAAGATCGCCGGTACTTCCGCGCTTACAGTGTGCGGAACTACCGGCGAAGCTTCTACCCTGAGGCGCGAGGAAAGATTTGCCCTCGTCGCCTTCGCAAAGGCTTTTTCGGATAATATCCCGGTTATAGCGGGCTCTGGCTCTAATTCAACGGAGCACGCGATCCAATTCTCACTTGACGCTGAGAAAGCGGGAGCCGACGCCGTTCTTGTCGTAACTCCTTATTATAACAAAGCTACACAAAAAGGGCTAATCGAGCATTATACGGCGGTTGCGGACAGCGTTTCCATACCCGTGATAGTTTATAACGTGCCTTCGCGTACAGGAGTGAACTTCAAGCCCGAAACCTACTTGGAGCTGTCCAGGCACCCGAATATAAACGGGGTCAAGGAGGCCTCCGGAGACTTTGGGCTCTTTACCCGAACGCTCGGCCTGTGCGGAGACGAGCTCAACATCTGGTCGGGAAACGACGACGTTATCGTTCCGATGATGTCGCTCGGCGCGAAGGGAGTTATCTCCGTCGCCGCGAATATCATTCCGGCTGAAATAGCAAGGCTCGTAAAGCTCTGCGAAGATGGGCGTTTTCCTGAAGCCGCAGAACTTCAAATAAAGTACGAAAAGCTTATATCACTTTTGTTCTCAGAGGTCAATCCGATACCGGTAAAGGCGGCGATGAATGAGCTTGGCTTATGTGGAAATGAACTCAGGCTTCCGCTGACTGAGATATCAGGGAAAACCCGAGCGCTGCTCACAGACGAGCTGAAAGCGCTCAAAGTTTTATGATTCCATTGTCTCCCCGAAAGCGAGGACGGCGTTTCTGACGCAGTCCTCACAGGGGCAGAGTGGCTTTCCGTCTTCTTTAATCGATTTCAGATCAGCGCAGGTGACGGCGCCGCACTTATCCTTAAAGGAGCTTATGAGCCTTCTCGTATATCTCAGCGTTCCTGCTCCCCCGCTTTTCGCGCCAGCTATCATCCCGGCGCCGATAAGAGCCCCGCAGGTCGCCTCCATCGTACCCATTCCGGCGCAGAAGCCTGCGGAGACCTTGTTCAAAAAATCGGCGTCAAGCTCGGTATCATACGCAAGCGCCGCGGTAACAGCCTGGGCGCAGTTATAGCCGTGCGCCTTGAGATATACCGCAAGCTCCGCCCTTTCGTTAATATCCAATTTCAGTTCTCCCTTTATAAAATGATAAAACAGAGGCCGGAGTTTTCCGGCCTCTGATGCTTTATAGTTAAGATTACTCGTCGTCGCCCTCGGCCTTAGCGTCGGCAATGATCTTCTCCTGAACGTTTGCAGGAGCCTCGTCATAGCGGACGAACTCAAGAGTGAATGATCCGCGGCCCTGAGTCATGGAGCGGAGATCAATAGCGTAAGTGCCCATCTCAGCCATCGGCACCTCAGCCTCGACGACCTGGTTGCCGTCCTTATCGACGCTCATACCCATCGGGCTTCCGCGACGCTTGGAGAGGTCGGACATAATGTCGCCCATATTCACGTCGGGAATGGTGACCTTAAGAAGGCCGATAGGCTCAAGGATCGCGGGAGCGGCGTTAGTCAGCTCCTTGAAAGCAAGGTTGGCAGCCGTCTTGAACGCCATTTCAGAGGAGTCGACGGGATGGTAGGAGCCATCATAGAGGGTCGCCTTGAGGTAAACCATCGGATAACCCGCAAGAACGCCGCGGGTGACGCTGTCGCGAAGGCCCTTCTCAACAGCCGGGAAGAAGTTTTTGGGGACGGAGCCGCCGAATACCTCTTCGGCGAAGATGAGATCCTCGGACTCATCCTGCGGCTCGAAACGGATCCAAACGTCGCCGAACTGGCCGTGTCCACCGGACTGCTTCTTATGACGGCCGTGAGCCTCGATCTTTTTGCGGATCTTCTCGCGGTAGGCAACCTTTGCGGGATAGAGCTCGACCTCAACGCCGAACTTGGACTTAAGCTTGGAGCAGATAACGTCAAGCTGAGTATCGCCCATGCCGGAGATGACCATCTGCTTGGTCTCAGCGTTGTTAACAACGGTGAAGGTCCTGTCCTCTTCGCGGAGCCTTGTGAGGCCCTGAGCGACCTTATCCTCCTGACCCTTGGTCTTGGGTCTGATAGCCATAGTGTAGCACGGAGCCGGGAAGTCGATTCCGGGCGCGGCCTCTACAGCCTTGGGATCGCAGAGAGTGTCGCCGGTAGCGGTGTCGGAGAGCTTTGAAGCGGCGCCGATGTCGCCGGGGCCGAGCTCCTTGACCTCGATATTCTTCTTGCCCTGCATCTGATAGATGTGGCCGAGCTTCTCCTGAGCGCCGGTGCGCGGGTTAGTGAGGGTCATATCGGGAGTGACCTTGCCGGCAATGACCTTGAAGAGGCTGAACTTGCCGAACTGATCGGATATGGATTTGTAAACGAGAAGCTTAGTCGGCGCGTTTGCGTCGATCGGCTTTCCGAGCTCCTTGGGAGCGGGGAACATATTGATTATAGCGTCGAGAAGAACGACGGTGCCGATATTTTCGGCGGCGCTTCCGAAGAAGACGGGGCAGATATCGCCGCTCGCGATACCGATAGCAAGGGCATCGTGAAGCTCCTTCTCGGAGAGAACGCCCTCCTCGAAGTACTTCTCCATAAGCTCCTCGCTCGTTCCGGCGGCGTTCTCGGTGAGCTCTGCATAGTGCTCCTCAACCTTATCCTGGAGCTCGGCGGGGATAGCAGTCTCGACTCTCTTGCCGTTTACGAAGTTGAAAGCCTTCTGAGAAACTATATCGACGATTCCGACAACCTTATCGCCCTTCATGATGGGCTCGGTGAACGCGCAGACGCTGTTACCGAACTTACCGCGGAGAGCCTCGAACGCCTTTTCAAAGTTGGCGTTGTCCTCGTCCATCTTGGAGATATAAATGGCTCTCGGAAGCTTGCGCTCGCTGACGTACTTCCAAGCCTTCTCAGCGCCAACGTTAAGTCTGTCCTTGCCGGAAACTACGATGATACCGAGACCGGCGACGCGAAGCGCCTCATAGACCTCGCCGACAAAATCGAAATATCCCGGAGTATCGAGAATATTGACCTTGTAGCCATTGTAGTTGGCGAACATGGTCGAGGTGGAAATACTGGTCTGTCTCTTGATTTCTTCCGCGTCATAGTCGCTGACGGTGTTGCCGTCGCCAACTCTGCCCTGGCGGTCGGTAGAGCCGGTAACGTAAAGAATGCTCTCCGCGAGGGAGGTCTTACCGTTGCCTCCGTGGCCCAGAAGCGCGATATTGCGGATTTTTGTTGCGTCGTAGCCCATATGGAACAGTCCTCTCTTATTGTTATGTAAATTTTTTTATTAACGCAAAAAGTTAATAACCTTATGTATTATACACTATTGCCAATCGAAAAACAATATATTTTTTTGTAAAACTAAACAAAGTGTTTACGATTTCTTTCTGACGAGCTGGCTGAGGAGGAAAACGCAGGCTTCAACGGCGAGCATAAATATAAACGCGTTGCCCGAAGACGCCGAATTATAAGCTCCCGAAGCGCAGAGGAAATACATAAGAAGTATGCCGATAACCGTACCGCCGAGCGAGATAAGTGAATTGAGTTCGGATACGGTTTTAACGAGGCGCGCCTTCGTTATTACCTCGGCAAAGGGAGAAAGCCCTTCCCTGCATAGTATGGCTGAAATACCGGTTTCAGATTTTTTCTCGGACTTTGCAAGCTCATAGCTGACCGATGAGGGAAGATACTCCACTCCGTCCATTGAAACGCGGAACTTCTGCGATATTATCGCCGGCGTCACGTTGAAGTCCTTGACGGCAAACATCACGTTCACCCTCGTATTAAGGAGCGAGCGCAGAGACGTGGCGACAGAATTCGCGGGAACG
>ONGN01000031.1 GCA_900317385.1 uncultured Eubacteriales bacterium | reverse complement strand
GAGAATTTCGAGCAGATACCGGACGAGCTGTATAAGGCCGCCAAGGTGGACGGCACCTCGGATTTCAAGTATCTAACCCGCGTTATGATCCCGATAGCGAGACCCACCCTCGTGACGATAACGATCCTGAAGGTCATCGAGTGCTGGAACAGCTTCGTCTGGCCCCGCCTTATCACAGACGACCCGAATTACTACCTCGTTTCAAACGGCATACAGGAGCTCAGAGAAAACGGCCTCGGCAGGGCGAACGTGCCCGCCATGATGGCCGCCGTCGTTGTCGTCTCCGTGCCGCTCATAGTCCTCTTCCTCATCTTCCGCAACAAGATAATGGAGGGCGTTTCGAGAGGGGGTACGAAGGGATGAAAAAAACGCTTTTTATCCTGCTTCTCATAGCCGCCCTGCTCCTCACCGGCTGCCACGGCACGCTGAAGGAGGCTGACGCCTCCCCCGACGCGACGGATACGGAAACGGATACCGACGGGAATACGGAGCCTGCGGAAGATCACGTTTCGCCCGTGCCGGAGAAATTCGACGAGTCGAAGAACTATTCGATAACCTTCTGGGCGAAGAACGACACGAACAAGACCCAGGTCGCCATATATCAGAAGGCGATAGCAGATTTTGAGGCGCTTTACCCGAACGTGAAGGTCAATCTCCGCCTCTACACGGATTACGGCACGATATACAACGACGTGATCACGAACATCGCCACCGGCACGACGCCGAACGTAGCCATAACCTACCCCGACCACATAGCGACTTACCTCACCGGAAACGACATCGTTACGAACCTCGACGATTTCTATACCGACGAGCGCTACGGTCTCGGCGGAAGCGAGCTCCGCTTCGACTCCCCCACGATGGACGAGGTCGTGCCCGAGTTTTTGGCTGAGTGTATGCTGGATGGCAGCTACTACGCCGTTCCCTATATGCGCTCGACCGAGGCCTGCTACGTAAACAAGACTTACGTTGAAAAGCTCGGCTTCACCCTGCCCGAGACCCTTACCTGGGATTTCGTCTGGGAGGTCTCCGAGGCCGCCGTTGAGAAGGACTCCGACGGGGTCTTCCTCATAAACGGGCAGAAGACGATGATACCCTTCATCTATAAGTCCACCGACAATATGATGATACAGATGCTCCGGCAGAAGGGAGCGGGCTATTCAACCGACCGCGGCGAGGTGCAGATTTTTAACGACACGACTCGCGAGCTTCTTCTCGATATCTACTCCCACGCCGCGACCCGCGCCTTCTCCACCTTCAAGATCTCGAGCTACCCCGCGAACTTCCTGAACGCGGGCCAGTGCATATTCGCCGTGGACAGCACGGCGGGAGCGACCTGGATGGGCTCGGACGCCCCCCTCGTGGATATCGCGCCGGAAAACTTAGTTGAGTTCGAGACCGTCGTGATGCCGATTCCGCAGTTCGACCCCTCCAATCCGAAGATGATAAGCCAGGGACCCTCCGTCTGCATCTTCAACAAGGCCGATCCGCAGGAGGTCCTCGCGAGCTGGCTCTTCGCCCAGTTCCTTTTGACGAACGGCGTGCAGACGGCCTACGCAGAGACCGAGGGCTACGTTCCCGTTACCCTGAAGGCTCAGAACAGCCCGGAATACCTCGACTACCTCTCCCGCTCCGGCGAGGACGCCGAGCATTACGCGGTAAAGATCGCCGCCTCAAAGCTCCTGATGGAGAACACGGAGAACACCTTTACCACTCCGGTATTCAACGGCTCCACCTCCCTGCGCGACGCCGCCGGGCAGATGATAGAGAGCGTCACGAAGTCCGCAAGGCGCAAGCAGACGGTTGACGACGCCTATATCGACAAGCTGTTTTCCGATATGAAAAAGGAGTACCACCTCGATCAGATAACCGTTAAGCCCGCTGTGACCGTCGATGACGGGAGCGGCGAAGCTCAGCCCTCCGGCGATAACGCGGGCGCTGCCGTCACGGATCCCGCCCTCGGCCCGCTCCCCTCGGGCGCCGTCGCCCTTATTGTCGCTGTCGCAGTCCTATGGGTGCTGATCGGCGGGTATAACCTTTGGCTGCTCATTAAGCACAAAAAGGAGAAAAGACCTTGATTTATCCGTGATTTCGGATATAATTGAGTTGCTTCATAAAAGAAAAAGCAAATTTTTCATAAAGGAGAAAAGAAATGAAGAAAATCATCGCATTGCTGCTCGCCCTCGTGATGGTATTCGCCATCGCTCCCGAGCCCGAGCCTACCCCCGAGCCGGAGCCCGCGCCTACCCCCGAGGTCACCGTTCTGACCCACGCGGAGTACGTTGCCGCCCCCCTCGATACCGAGGTCACCGTTGAGACCTACGTTCAGGCGCATCAGAGCTGGTGGGATGGTAAGATCACCGTCTACGCTCAGAGCCCCGACGGAGCCTACTTCCTCTACAACATGGCCTGCACCGAGGAGGATTCCGCTCTTCTCGTTCCCGGCGCCAAGATCCGCGTCACCGGCTATAAGTCCGAGTGGGCGGGCGAGGTCGAGATAACCGACGCCACCTTTGAGATCATCGAGGGCGATTCCTTTATCGCCGAGCCCCTTGACGTAACCGACCTTCTCGGCGACGAGGAAGCTCTTCTCGCCCATCAGAACGAGTACGTCACCTTCACCGCCGTCACCGCCGCCCTCAAGGCTCCCGAGACCGCGTATTTCTACAACTGGGATAACTCCGGCTCCAGCGGAAACGACATCTATTTCGACGTCGTCTCCGGCTATAAGACCTACAGCTTTACGGTTGAAAGCTATCTCACCGGCCCCGGCAGCGATATCTACGGCTTCTTTGAGAGCGGAGCCTACGTTCCCGGCGAGCATTACACCTTCACCGGCTATCTCTACTGGTACGAGGGACTGAACCCCCACATCGTAGCCGCTGAGCCCGTAGCAGCCAACGTGACCGCGAACAGCGCGGACGCTATTAGCTATGCCGACTACACCGCCGCCGAGCTTGAGACTGAGGTCGTTGTCGAGGCCTACGTTCAGGCAAAGCAGAGCTGGTGGGATAACAAGGCGACCCTCTATCTCGCCGATCCCGACGGAGCCTACTTCGTTTACAACGCTGCCTGCTCCGAGGAGCTCTATGCCCTGCTCGTCGAGGGTCAGAAGGTCAGAGTAACCGGCTTTAAGGGCGAGTGGGCAGGCGAGGTCGAGATAGTAGACGCCACCCTCGAGCTTGTTGAAGGCACGTACTTTGCCTCCCCCGTATACTTCACCGACGATCAGGTCCTTGACGTTCAGTATCAGAACTTCCTCTTCGGCATGACGAATCTCACCGTAGTTCCGAAGGACGACACCGGAGCTGCCTTCTACTACAACTGGGATAATTCCGGCTCTGACGGAAACGACCTCTACTTCGACGTTCAGTACGGCGACGCCGTCTACAGCTTCACCGTTGAGAGCTATCTCACCGGCCCCGGCACAGACGTTTACGAGACCGTCAAGTCCCTCCAGCCCGGCGACGTTATCAGCGTCTTCGGCTTCCTCTACTGGTATGAGGGCGCAAATCCCCACATCATAAGCGTTACGAAGTAATAACCCGAATATATATAACAGGGGCGCGAAAATCGCGCCCCTGTTTTTTTATTCACTTACCGCCTTATTAAGCTCTTCGGCTATGCCCGATAGCTCTTCCGGCTTAATCTTCAGCACCTGCCTGTCGAAGGTGAACATACCGTTCGTCTCGTCCTCCACGTCGGATAGCTGGGTATAGACCGCGCCGCAGAGCCCCGCCCTCGCAAGGGGAACAACCTCTTCTAAATAGAGCTTTAGCAGGTCGCGGATAAATTCGGCTCTATCCGAATACTTTCTGTACCCGAAGGTCTTTTTAAGATTGAAGCTGTGTTCCGGTATTTTATACGACCATCCACCGAACTCACTTAAAAGCTGGGCTCTGTCCTCTTTCCCGAGGGAGAGCTTTTTAAAATAGATATGCCGCGACTCAACGTCGCTTTTCCCGCAGTCGTACCAGCCGGAGGCGGAGTCGATAAAGCGGTTCGGGTCGAGCGCTTTCAGTCTCTCGTAGGCCCGCGAAGCCTCGAACTGGCCCCAGCCCTCGTTGAACACCGTCCACAGGACTATCGATGGGTAGCCCTCAAGGTGCTTTTCCGTGCCCTCCATACCGGATAGAAAGCTTTCGCGCATCGTTTTATCCCGGAAAAGCCGCCTGTCGTCCCTTTTAATAACGCCCAGCGTGGGCAATACTGTGTCGCGGATGAAATGATACTTGCCCGCGTTCACCATATCCTGAAACACCGCCATACCCAGCCTGTCGCAGGCGTAGTAATACAGCTCGGGCTCTATCTTGATATGCTTTCTCAGCGTGTTGAAGCCGAGGGATTTCATCGCGGCAATATCTTTTGCGAACGCCTCCGGCCCCTTCGGCGTATACAGCCCGTCCGCCCAGTAGCCCTGGTCTAAAAGCGCGTGGAAGAAATACGGCTTCCCATTCAGCATAAGGCGCTTTTTCCCGTTTACCGTCTCTATCGCAAGCTCGCGGAGGGCGAAATAGCTCTTTACCTCGTCCTCCCCCGCCGTTACCGTTATATCGTAAAGCTTCGGGTTTTCGGGCGACCAGTATACCGGGTTTTTCACCGTTAGCTCGGCCCTTCCCCCGGAGAAAAGATATTCCTCGCCGCCGACGACGAGCATACCCGTCTTGACTCCGTCGACGAACACCGTAACCTTAGCGCCCTTCGATTCGGCTCTTATACCGGTCACGTGCTCCCTCGGTCTCGGCTCGAGCCACACCGTCTGCCATATCCCGGTGCATGGGGTGTACCACATACCGCCGCGCTTTACCCTCTGCTTCCCGTAGGGATAACGCGGGTCGAGGTCGTTTTTCACCTCTACGCGAAGCTCGTTCTCACCCGCTCTCAAAAGCGGCGATATCATCGCAGAAAAGGGCAAATATCCGTTGTCGTGCTCGGCGGCAAGCTCTCCGTTTACGAAGACCTTCGCCTTTCGCATAACGGCGCCGAAATTCAGCCATACCTCCCTTTTTCCGGGCTCAAAGCTGAGCGTAAACCGCCTTTTGTACGAATACGTTTTCCCCGTCTCTATCTGTAAGCTTACGCCCGAAAGCCCGCTTTCAATGGGATACGGAACGGTGACGGGGCATTTTTCGCCCCCGCTCTCAAGCTCCCATTCCCCGTTTAAGCACTGCCATTCGGCTCTTCGAAGGCGCGGTCTCGGGTAGACGTCCCAGGGAATTTCACTCATTTTCTTCCCGCCTCTTCACGAAGTAGTGGCGGCCGATCCAGCGGCTCAGCCCCTCGAGGCCGGGGTACATAATGCGCTCTGAGATATTGAGCTGGTCGAGCATATCGCGCACCCTCCAGCGGATGGACTTGTCTATAACGTATTTCACGGTTTTCGACGTATTCTCATCGAGAAAGCTCTCGATATCGTTCATATCCGAGGGTATTACGGAGAAGAAGGAATACTGGTTCACTATGCGCGAGTTTATGCTCGGCGGCTCGATCACCACCATCGACTTATCGCCCATATCCTCATCGTAGCGCTGAACGCTCGAGGCGGCCTCCTCGAGCATATCGACGGAGAAAATCTCCGCCTTGTGCCTCTCCATAACCGCGCGGTAGCTCTTCGGAAGAAGCGAGTGGAGCTCCGTCACGTCTATGCGCCATACGAGGGAGTCGTGCTCCTCCATATTCTCCATATTCGGCTCGGTCGTGGAGAAGTGCAGGGCGACGAGAGCCGAGTGCGTCCAGTCGAGCAGGCGTGTCGGCAGCCCGTTGTGCTGGCCGAGTATCATCTGCCTCCAAACCGACTGGGCGACGGTCGGATCCTCTATGACCGCGTATTTCGCGAAGTTGCGGAGTATAGCGGGCTCCAGCGTCTTTTTAAGGTCCTTGCAGTTGCGCCTAAGGCTCGTCACCATCTTGAACGAGGCGTCCGGCATACCGCGGTAAAAATACTGGCTGCGGTTCCTGTCCAGGTCGAAACGGTATTCCTGGTCGGCGATGAGCGGCATAAGCTCGTCGACCGTGTCAATTCTAATCTCTTTAATCATAAAACCCGCCTCCGTTTCTTATGGAAATTATACTCCGAAATATGGGTTTTTTCAATTATAATCGGCTTATAAATTGTGCCGTTGAACATTCTTCCAAAGCGAAACGACCTCATCCGTCTCGGCTTGCGCCGAGCCACCTTCACCGAAGGGGAAGGCTTCCGATTTGTTGTCCGCCTTCGGCGGACTCATCTAAAAGCCTTCTCCCCGGGAGAAGGGGGACCGCGCTTGCGCGGTGGATGAGGTCGTAAGTTATTATGTGATGCTTCCTAGAAAACCTTATACTCCCTTGAAGCCGGAGATATATTCCACCGTTCTCGTGTTCGGGTCGAGGCGGGCGGAGGCTACCTCCTTGCCGTTCTTCTCCCAGTGCACGATGATGGCGATGTCGTCGTCCAGCTCGCAGGTGACGGTCACCTCGGGATCGGTCAAAAAGTCGTTTGCCTTTCTTATGGCAATCTGCTTCTTGTAGAACTCCATCGTCTCATACTGCAGTGAGCCGGGAACGAGAGTCTCCCAGTCGATGTTATTTACGGCGTCGGAGCTCTTGTAGCTGTTCTCGTCGCCCTGCTTCGTTCTCAGCATCTCCTCGCCGGCAAGCCAGAACGGAGTGCCCTTCGAGAGAAGGACTATAGCCGCGCCGAAGCGGTTCATCTCGGCAAGCTCCTCGTCCGTGTTGCCGGGATTTGAGAGGTGGAGCTTATCCCAGAGGGTGTTGTTATCGTGGGCGGACATATAGTTTATGATCATCGCGTCGTTGACCTTCCAGCTCGCGCCGCTCGTGGTTCCTCCGGCGATGCCGAATATGGTCTTGTTCGCGTTGGTCTTCGTGACCGCGCCGGAGATATAGCCGGAGGCCTTCTGATCGAACACGATGCCCTTGAGTCCGTCGCGGATAGCGTCGTTGAAGACTGCGACAGAACCGACGCCGTCGCCCGTCGGGACGATGTTCCTTATATTCGCCTGGTTTGCCTGGAGCTTGGGATTGAGGGTGGTCGTGCCGCCCGTCCAGCCCTCGCCGTAGATGAGAGCCTTGGGATTTACCTCGTGGACGGCGGTCTCGATCTCCTGCATCGTCTGAACGTCATGCAGCGCCATAAGGTCGAAGCGGAAGCCGTCGAGCTGGTACTCCTCAGCCCAGTATCTCACGGAGTCGACCATATACTTGCGGAACATAACGCGGTCGGAGGCCGTCTCGTTTCCGCAGCCGGAGCCGTTGGAGGGAGCGCCGGAGCCGTTGTACCTGTAGTAGTAATACGGTACTACCCTGTTGAGGCAGGAGTCTATCGAATAGGTGTGGTTATACACCATATCCATAACGACGCCAATTCCGGCCTCGTGCAGAGCGGCGACCATCTCTTTAAACTCGGTCACTCTTACCTCGCCGTGATACGGGTCGGTGGAATAGCTGCCCTCGGGGGCGTTGTAGTTCTTCGGATCGTAGCCCCAGTTGAACTGCGGCTCGTCGAGCCTCGTTTCGTCCACGGTAGCGAAGTCGTAGACAGGCTGGAGATGGACGTGGGTGATGCCGAGCTCCTTTAAGTAGTCAACGCCGATCGGCACGCCGGCGGCGTTCTTGAGCCCGGTCTCGGTGAAGGCGAGGTACTTGCCCGGGTACTCGCTGCCGTTCTCCTTATTCGAGAAGTCGCGGACGTGGACCTCCCAGATGATGGCGTCCTCATAGCTCTCGATCGGAGCGTTGAAGCTCGCCGTGCGGAAGCCCTCGGGATCGGTGGCGGAAAGGTCGATGACCATTCCCCTGTCGCCGTTCACGCCGACCGCCTTCGCATAGGGATCGACGGCCTCCTGAGTGCCGAGGGAGGTGGTGACGGAATAGGTGTAATAAGTGCCGACGGGAAGGTCGGAGATGGAGAGCTGCCAAACGCCCTTGTCCGCCTTCTGCATCGCTACGTTCTCGTATGCGTCGACTCCGTCGCCCGCGGTGAAGAGATTGAGAACGACGCTCGAGGCGGTCGGCGCCCAGAGCTTGAAGGTGACGAGGCCGTTAGCCACCGTCACGCCGAGGTCGTTCCCGTCGTATGTATAATTCTCGATAAACTCGGCCGAATCGAATATATCGGTCGGCAGGGCGGGCTGGCGTCCGTAGCCCTTTATCTCCACCTCGTAGGGCTGGGAGATGTCGATCTCTTCGCTAACGGTGATGACTCCGGTGATGACCTTGTTATTAAGCGAGGATATGCTCTCCACCGGGACCTGCTTTCCGCCGCAGTATACCTTGACGTCGTCAAGGCTCGTGAGGTTGGTCGACGGGGTTATGAAATAGCGGATCTCGCGGGTCGAGATTATGCCCGCCAGATTAAAGAATTTGTTCTCCTGCAAGGTTTTTCCTCCGTCCGTGCTGGAATACTGGGCGGAATCGCCCGGTTTTAAGTAAACTACTGTCTCTTCGCTCTCGATCGTCACGAAGCGGTCGTCCTCGTAATCCTTCGTGGCGTCGCCCCAGCTCGTGCCGCCGGGGTCTGAGCAGTCGGTGCGGACTATAAAGCCGACCTCCTCAACGTCCTCGGGGACGTTCAGCACGACCTTGCCGCCGTATTCGCAGGGGTGGAAGAGATAGCCGCGGCCGTCCTTGCCGGGGTACCATATCCACATATCGGAGGTTTCGTAGTTTACGTCCTCCTTCGTCCAGTAGAAGGTGAGCTGGTTCGTTCCCGGCTCGCGCTCGAGCGTGTACTCCTCCGGCACGGGCTCGGGCTCGGGTTCGGGCTCAGGCTGAGGTTCCGGTTGGGGCTCAGGCTGAGGCTCGGCCGGTGTCATCGGCTCCGGCTGGGGGGTCGGCGTCGGGTCGGCGGGGGTGTTTTGCGCGCAGCCCGCTATAAGCGCGAGCAGCATCGCGGCAGCGAGGATGACAGCAGTCAGCTTTTTCATATTGTCGCCTCCGTATTTTTTTACCCTTCCATAGTATCATAGTGCTGGGTTTTGCGCAAATCCAATCTTCTTAAAAAGCCCTTAAACATAATAATGGCTGTAACGCAGCAGACGGCGTCCGCCGCAGGGGTCGCGGCGACGATACCGAATATCGGTATGAGAAGCTGCAGGATGAACATCAGCGGTATATCGAGGAAGCCCTTTCTCAGCGTTGCGAGCAGGAAGGCCCGCTTGCCCTCGCCCACCGCCTGGAAGAAGGAGATTATCGTATAGGCGTAAGCGGAAAACGGGCCGCCCACGCAGAGTATCTTGAGGAAAATCGCGCCGTACTCAAGGCTTTCATCCTCAGTGTGGATGAATATGCCGACGAGCTCGTGCGAAAAGATGAGGTTCGCCGCCATACATAGCGTTGCGGTGCCTACGGCGAAGAGCGCCGCCGTTCTGACCGAGCTCTTCATCCTCTTGTGGTCGCCCGAGGCGTAGTTATACGCTATAAGCGGCAGAGCGCCCTGGGTTATCCCGCGCACGATGGAGTGGGCGAGCATATTCACCTTTTTGGCGACGCCGACGCCGGCCTGAACGGCGACCCCGTGCGCGCTGATGAGCTTATCGAGCACGGCGTAGGAAATGTTCTCGAAGAGGGTCATAACGCAGGCAGGTATTCCGGCGTACATTATCTCGGTGGGGACTCTGTGCCTGAGCATTTCGCGGCTCGGCTTGAAGCGCAGGCGCGACTTCTTCCTAAGCACGAAAAGGACGATTATGAAGTAAATGAGCGCGATAAGGTTCGACAGAGAAGTCGCGATCGCGGCGCCAAGCGTCTCATTTCCCGGCGGCAGGATCTTGAACATAAACAGGGGGTCGAGCGCTATGTTCATTACGCCGCCGAGGGCGATGCCCGCGCTCGCATAAATAGCCCGTCCCTCGCTTCTGATAAGGTGCGAGAACAGGGTGCTGACCGCAGTCGCCATACCGCCCAGCACTACGGTGACGGTGACGTACTCCGTAGCGTAGCCGTGGACGAGGGGGTTTGCCCCGCCGAGCAGGTCGACGAAGGTATCGCGTAAGAGATATGCGCCGAGAGCGTAAAACGCGGTGACGGCGACGGTGCCCCAAAGGGCAAAGGACGAGGCGAGCTTTATCCTCTCCTCCTCGCCGCCGCCCATTGAGCGGGCTATGACGCTCGCTCCGCCTACTCCGAAGAGGTTGGAGATGGCGGAGAGGAACATAAATGCGGGCATACATACCGTTACCGCCGTGAGCATCGCTGAATTATTGGTGAGGCCGACAAAGAAGGTGTCCGCCATATTGTACACGACGAGGATGATCTGGCCTATCACCGTCGGGAACGCGAGCTCCAATATCGCCCGTGTTATCGGCTTATTCCTGAAAAGCTCTTCTTCGCGGCTTTTTCCCATCTGTGTCTCCCTCCTTCTCTAATAAATTGTGATGGGGAGGGGGTGTAGCCCCTCCCCGGTGCGTTTTAGATATCTATTCCTTTTTCTCGAAGCTCTTTTCTGAGCCTCTTTTCGCCCTTGAAGACGAGGGCGTCGATGCCGCAGTACACGGCCCCCTCGGCGTTGAGCGGGAGATCGTCGATGAAAATGCATTCGTCCTTATTGAGTCCGAATTTTTCTATCGCCGTCTCGTAAAACCTCGGGTCCGGCTTCAGTATCCTGCACTGATACGATATGAAGAGCCTTTCGCCGAAGAATTCGGAGACCGGGTATCTCGGCCAGTATTCCGAGTGCCTGATAGCGGCGTTTGACAGAAGATAGAGCCCGTAGCCCTTTTCCGAGAGTTCTTTTACAAGGTCATACATACCCTCGACCATAACGGGCGGCTCATCCCAGCGGGAGATCAGCTTTTCTATCACCGGCCAAAGCCGCTCCGGAAAGCGGGGCTTTACCCGCGAAAGAAGCTCTGAGTCGGTGATCACTCCCCTGTCGAGCTGCATCCAGTCGATAGTTTTGAAAAGCTCCTCGTGGATAAGGCGGGAATCCTCCTCGGAAAGCTCCTCGCGCATGGTGAACATAACCGGGTCGAAGGAGACGAGGACGCTGCCCATATCGAAGAGAACGTTTTTTATCATCCCTCCGCTTCCGCCTTTTTATCTTTTCCCGCGAAAGTCTTTTTGAGCTTCTCCAATCTCTTGCGCCGGCGTTCCTTGATGGCAAGCCTCTCAGACAGGTCGCGGGCGCCGACGCCGTAGACAAGGTAGAGGATAAGACCGGAGACTACCATGATGAACACGGTCGAGGCGCAGCGGCGTCCCGAGGCGTTCAGGTTCGTGTAGCTCAGGCCCTCGTCCTGCACCATGCTCTGGATAACCATCGCGTACGTTCTGCCGTTAGTGCTGTTGAAGGTGGCGGACATATCGTACTCGGTAAACAGGGCGTTGAAGTTGAGGGCGAATACCGCCAGCACGCTCGGCAGGATGATCGGCAGCTTTACCCGGATAAACGTCTTCAGCGGACCGGAGCCGAGGTTTTTGGCAGCGTCCTCCAGCTCGTCGTCTATCGCGTAGAAGCTCGCCTTGATCATCCTCAGTGAGAATGGCAACTTGACCACCATATACGCCAGAACGATCAGTATTCGTACCCTGTCCTCGTAATAGAGGTTCTGATTGAAGACGTACCAAACGCTGTCCGAATTGAAGAATATACGGTAGGAGTAGCAGATGAGGATCGTAGGCAGAAGCCACGGGAAGAGGAGGGCGTACTCAAGGACGGCGCCCTTTTTCTTGTGCTTGAATATATAGTTGCAGGCGATCACAACGATGGCGCAGGCGAGAGCGGCGGCGATAACGGAGAGCACGAAGCTCGTCTGAATTCCGCTGATAGTGTCCTTATTCGAGAACATTCCCGAGATGGCGCCCTCCCTCACCTTTATCTTTCCGCTGGAAGCCGTGTACTGATAATCCTGACTGCCGAAGAAGTTCAAGAGCGTCCAGCTTCCGCTTGACAGCTTTCTCGCCTTAACGGACTCCCAGGAGCGGAAGGAGAAGATGATTATCATAACGACAGGGGTCATATAGATGATAAAGAGCACGTAAGCGTAGATATGCGCGAGGACGTTCGCCACAGGGTTCGTTATCTTCTGCTTCTGGAGCTTCGCCTTAGTCTTGGAAACGGAGAGGTAATGCCCCTTGCGCTCATAGCGGGAGAGGACGGTGAGCAGGATGATGGTGAACATGGCGAGGATTATGCTCAAAAGAGCGGCTCGCGCCTGTGGGAATGCCTCATCAGCGGTCGACGAGCCCGCGAGCCTTACGATCTCGGGGTTTATCGAGTCGTAGCCCAAAAGGGTCGGGGCGCTCATGGCGCAAAGGCCGGTGATGAAGGTCATAACCGTAAGGCTGAAAAGGGTGGGCAGCAGGGTCGGGAAAACGACCTTGAAGAGCACCTTGAAGGGGCTCGCGCCCATATTTCTCGCCGCCTCTACCGTGTTGTAGTCAATGCCCCTGATCGCGTTTCTAAGGAAGAGCATATGGTTCGAGGTGCAGGCGAAGGTCATCGTGAACAGTACGGCGTTGAAGCCGGAGAACCAGCTTGTGTTCATCTCCGGGAAGGCGTCCTTGAGGGCGGTGGTCATAATTCCGTCGCCGGCGTAGAGGAACATATAGCCGGTAACGAGGGCGACGCCGGAGTAGATCATCGTCGTCATATAGCCGAGCCTGAGTATCTTCGCGCCCTTAATATCGAAATACTCGGTGAGAAGGACGATGGAGATGCCGACCACGTTGACCGTGATAACGAGGAGAACGGCGAGCTTAAGGGAGTTTAGAACGTACTTTCCCATATTGCCCGCGAGGAAGAAGCGAATGACGGCGAAGGGATCTACGTTCCCATTCGCGTCCTTCGTTGTGAAGATGCTCGTCAGCGTGTCGAGACAGGGGACGAGCATAAAGCCGAAGAATAGATAGGCGAAGAACAGGCCGCCTATTATCCGAAACGCGAGGGTCGCGTCCATCGGCTTGCGTTTCAGCGTGTTCGTCATTCTGCGGCCTCCTCCTTCGGGGGATAGCTCATAAGATCAGCGGGGTCGATGTTTATCGTGACCTCGTCGCCCGGGTCGTAAATATGTACGCCGTCGTTGCGCTCCATGACCTTTATGAGCTGGCTGCCCAGGTCGATATAATACTTGATGTACAGTCCGTAATACTCGCGGGAGTCGACCTTACCCTTAACGGTGAGGACTCCGGGCCTCTGATCCTCGTTTACGTGGATCCTCTCAAGGCGGACGTAGTGGTTCCAGGTGGGATCTATATCCGCGCCCTTGAGCGTGAGCCTCGTTACGATGTCCTCGGAGAGCTTGTTGATATCGCCGATGAAGTTGCAGACGAACTCGGTCTGCGAGTGGTTGTAGATGTCGTTCGGGGTGCCGATCTGCTCGATAACGCCCTTGTTGAATACCGCTATCCTGTCGGAGAGGGTCAGCGCCTCCTCCTGGTCGTGGGTGACGTAAATGCTCGTGATGCCGAACTCCCTCTGCATCTTCTTGAGCTCCTCGCGGAGCTGGACGCGGAGCTTTGCGTCGAGGTTTGAAAGCGGCTCGTCAAGGCAGATGATGGCGGGCTCGGTCACGAGCGCCCTCGCTATCGCAACGCGCTGCTGCTGTCCGCCGGAGAGCTGGGATACGGCCTTTTTAAGCTGCTCGTCGGAGAGGTCGACCTTCGCGGCGATCGCTCTGACCTTTTCGTCGATCTCGTCCTTCTTCATCTTCTTGACCTTGAGACCGAAGGCGATATTGTCATACACCGTCATCGTGGGGAAAAGAGCGTAGCTCTGGAAAACGATGCCGATGTTGCGCTTCTCGATGGGAACGTCGGTGATGTCCTCTCCGCGGACGTAAACCCTGCCCTCGTAGGGCTCTATAAAGCCGGTGAGGGTGCGGAGCGTAGTCGTTTTGCCGCAGCCGGAGGGGCCGAGGAAGGTGAAGAATTCACCCTCTTTTACCTCGATATTGATATCGTGAAGGGCGGTGAAATCTCCGAATTTAACTACTATGTTATCGAGCTTGATCATGGGCTCCTGACTTGCGTTTAGCCTTTCCATGGGCTGTTTCTCCTTGCCTTTTTTATTTCTTCCGGTTTTAAAACGTATGGCGAGCCATTTTTGTGACTCGCCATACCTGAATTATTGGAGGGGTTCTACTCCCGTGGTTCAATTATTCAGCCTTCTGAGTGAGGGTCGCCCAGTCGAGGTTATCCCAGTCAGGCTCTGCAGGCGCGTTGTTGTCAGCCCAATAGAAGCCGAGGTTCGTCATGATGTTGGTCCACTCGGCGGTGTGGGCGGCAACGTACTCGGCATAGTTCATATCGGTGCCGGCAACGTTGTTAAGAGCGAAGTTCTTGATAGTGTAGATAGCGGGAGTGGTAGCGTAGACGGAGGCAGCAGCGTCGGAGTTGCAGGGATAGGTATCCCACTCTTCAGCCCAGGCAGCCTGCATCTCAGCTCCGCCGAACCACTCGGCAAAGGCCATGACCTGAGCGGTCTGAGCCTCGGTACGGCCGGCCTTGTCAAGGATTCCGACGTACTCGGCTATGTAGTAGGTGCCGTCGGCTATGTCGACGAGAGCCCAGTTCTCGGGCTCGAGGCCGCCCTTAAGGGGATGATCGGAGCCGTTCTCAGCGGCGTCGATCTTACCGTAAAGCGCGGAGGAGTAGAACTCGGTGATGGCAACCTCGCCCTTGTTCAGAGGATCGAAGCCGTACTTGTAGTCGTCGCCGCCGGAAACGCCCTCGGCGCAGAACTTCCAAAGGGTCTTCCAGCCGTCAACGCTGATGCCGCCGGCGGGAGAGCTCGGATCGACGAAAGCGTAGAGCATGGCGGAGTTGATGTTGGCGTTGGTCGTGCCGCCGACCTTGTTCTGGCGGTACCACTTGTAGCCGGAGTTGACTACGTCGGCCCAGTGCTCGAAGTGGAGCTCGGCGCCGTTCGTGCCGTACTCGTCGTTACGATAGAGCATAAGTACGTTCTGGATAACGATACCGTAAGCCTTGCCGTCGTACTTGAAGTCGCCGACCTTGCCGGCCCAGGTGGGAGTCCAGTCAAGGAGGGAGAGGTTCTCGTACTTGCCGCCGATTATCTGGCCCCAGCGGGTCTCGTTGAGTCCGAAGATAAGGTCGCCGTCCTTCTTCTCGTTCGCGGCCTGAACGGCAGCGGAGTCGCCGGAGATGACGGAGTTATCGTCGATGCTGACCTTGAAGCCGGCGTCGGCAGCCTTCTTCACAAACCACTCAACGCGGTCCGCGGAGTTGGAGTTTGAATAGATGCGGATCTCGTAGTTGGTGTCGGGCTCAACCGTCGGGGTGGTCGGCTCGGGGGTGGTGCCGGGATCGGTCGGGGTGGTCGGAGTGGTCGGGGTGGTCGGGGTGGTCGGGGTGGTGCCCGGATCATCCGTCTTCGTTTCGCCGGCGCAGGCGACTATCGCGAACGCCATGCAGAGTGCGAGCAGCATGCAAACTATCTTTTTCATTTTCCCATTTCCTTTCTTTTATGTCATAGTTTGTTATCTCAAAATGAGCATA
This sequence comes from uncultured Eubacteriales bacterium, assembly GCA_900317385.1. Classification (GTDB taxonomy): domain Bacteria; phylum Bacillota; class Clostridia; order Oscillospirales; family Oscillospiraceae; genus RUG626. The sequence goes on along the minus strand of ONGN01000031.1, from coordinate 1,887 downwards.
CCTCATTATACCATCGTTTTGTCAAATTGCAATAGTTTTTTTCAAAAGTCTTTGAGAGCAAATGTGCATTATAACGAAGCCCATGCTTCACAATTTTTAGAAAAAAAACTTTGTATTCTTTCAATAAAAGTGGTATAATCAATTTAACATTAAAAATGGTATATTGGGGTGAAAGGCTTGAAAAAGAATACCCTCGTTTTCGGAAGGATATATAAGCACGATCTCATAAGGGCTCTGTATTTCCCGTTTTTAGCCGTCTGGCTCGAGCTCATCCTGCATATCTATATGCAAAACGATCTTAAGTATATGCCGATCTATATCCTTTTCGGACTGTCGTTCGGCCTCGTGGTAGGCGCCCTTATGTCCCTTCTCAAGGGCAGGGCGGCGAAGTGGATATCCAACATAATTTCTTTTGCGACCGCTATCGTATTCGGCGCGGAGTTCGTCGCAAAGGTCATACTGCAGGAGTATTACGGGGTCAGCATACTCGGCACAGCGGCGGAGAACCATCTCGAGGACTACGCGGACAAGGTCTACGCGGCCATCGGGAACAACATTCTTATACTTCTCCTTATGCTCCTTCCGCCCATCGTTTTCTTCTTCTTCACTCTTAAGATTAAGCCCCGCCGCTCGCCTTACGCGGTTACGGGCGCCGTGATCCTTGCGGCAGCTCTCCATATTTTCGCCCGCTGCAGCGTAAACTTAGTCGACTGGAAAACGGATTACGGTCCCGCTTATTATTACGGGAAGGACACCGGGCTTAACGAGCAGGTGGAGCAGCTCGGCCTCATCACGATGCTGAGGCAGGACGTTCAGCACATATTCAAGCCCGCCGAGGGCGAGGATCTGAATCTGGACGATAACCCGGTGGTCGTGCCCCCGAGACCGGGTACGGATCCCGAGCCAACGACTCCCGACGTGCCCGTAAATCCCACCGATCCGGACGTTCCCGGAGGGCAGGATACGCCCGTTCCGGTCTACGTTGACCGCTCCCCGAACGTGCTTAACGTCGACCTCGTAGCCCTCGCCTCCGACTCAAGCAACAAAGAAATCAAGGAGCTCGCGAACTACTTCAACAACTTAACGCCCACGAACAAGAACGAGTACACCGGTATGTTCAAGGGCTACAACGTAATATTCATCTCGGTCGAGGGTCTTTCCGGCTACGCTATCGACCCCACCCTCACCCCGACCCTTTACAAGATGCAGCACGAGGGCTTCTACTTCACGAACTTCTACACGGCGCTGCACTACACCTCGACCTCAAACGGCGAATGCCAGCACCTTCTCGGTCTCTATCCGAAGGACGGAAACCCGATCTCGATGAAGCGGTCGGGCGAGGTCAAGATGAACGCCTACTTCTCCCTTGCCCAGCAGCTCGGCCGCGAGGGGTACGTAAATCTCGCGTATCACAACAACGAAAATAACCTTTACGGGCGCGCCGCGAGCCATACTAACCTCGGCTACGACTACAGGTATATGGGCCACGGAATGGGCGGTGAATACTCAAGCTCCGGCAAAATGCTCTGGCCCCAGCGCGACAGCTATATGGCGGAGATAACCGTCGGTGATTACGTAAACCTCTCTGCCCCCTTCAACGTATACTATATGACGATCTCGGGTCACACGCCCTACTCCTGGAACTGGGTCGCGAAGCAGTATAAGGATATCCTCGAGCCCTATTCCTGGAGCGAGAAGACGAAGGCCTACGTTGCGACAGTAATTGAGTTTGACAGGATGATGGAGGTCCTGCTTAAGAGCCTTGAGGACGCGAGAAAAGCGGCTCCTGCCCTGAATGACCTGGTCGCCATGGGATGCATGGCCGCCGCGCGTGACCGCGGTCTTTCCATTCCCTGTACATGGCTTCCAGAGGCTCATAATGCGGGG
>ONGN01000017.1 GCA_900317385.1 uncultured Eubacteriales bacterium | reverse complement strand
CCCTTCAATGTTGTAAATGTCATAACATTCACTTTCGGTATCATAATTAATTAGAAGCTGTACATATTCCCAATCTTTGCTGTTAAAGTAGTCAAATAAACGCTCAAAGTCCGCCCGATTTTCTAAAAAATAGCTTTTTATTCTACTCCAGCTTACTTGTTCAGGTTTTGTCCGATCCTCTAACTCTATTTCTATTTCTTTAGATTCTTGGATATTACCAGTTATACTGTTTTCCGAACAGCCAGAGGACAAAAGCAAAATTACTAATATAATTGTAAGTAAAGCAACTCTAATTTTCAAGCAAGCTTACCCCAAGTATTCTAATTGTCTCAGATAATTACTATTTTTAGCAACACAAAAGTGCCGTCCACTTGTGTTTTTACAAAAAGAACGGACCTAAAGTAGAAGCTACTACCAAACCAAACACAACTTTGTTTATTATTAAGTTCGTATTTTCCTTACCGGTTAGTATTCTAATAAACATTGGCCATGTTGACAAATTTGCCAATGCCAAAAGGATAGATGATAATAATGCCGGTGTTTTTACTACGGTATGAAGGAATAGCACTATGAGCATATAAAGTACTGTAATGCATGACGCAATGCCCGAATGATTGAATAAATAAGTACAGTACTCTTCTAAAAAATCAAGCAGTTTCACAAGTAATTTCATATTATCCTCCGCATGATACTGTATCGAAATCATACACAAGGGGGGCAGTTTATCCATATATCTCATATACAGTATACCCGTTCAGTAGTTGTCGGTCAAGGATGAAACATTCCTCACGCTTGCAAATACTCCTGTTTATGGTATAATTACGGTAATTATTTTAAGGAGACGGCGTATGAAAAAGAATTATAACGGAAAGCCGCTCGGGGTTTTCCTGTCCTACTTTAAGCCGCATATGAAGCTTTTCGTGATCGATATGCTCTGCGCGTTTGCGGTCAGCATTATCGATCTTATATTCCCGATAGTATCGCGCAGGAGCATGCAGACCTACCTGCCGGATAAGCTTTTTTCGGCGTTCTTTATCGTGATCGCCGTTCTGCTCGCGGCCTATCTTCTCAAGGCGGTGTTCTATTATATTATCACCGTTTTGGGCCACTATATGGGCGTGCTCGTAGAGGCTGATATGCGGCGCGACGTTTTTACGCATATCGAAAGCCTCAGCTTTTCCTTCTTTGACCAAAATCGCACCGGAGTGCTGATGAGCCGGGTGACGAACGACCTTTTTGATATTACCGAGCTTGCTCACCACGGGCCGGAGAACATCATCATCTGCTCTCTTACGCTCGTCGGCTCCCTCGTCGTTATGTTCTTTATCCGCTGGGAGCTTGCCCTCGTCATAACCGTGGCTCTGCCGCTTCTCATCATCTTTACCCTCGCGCAGAGAAAGAGGATGCAGAGAGCGAGCAAGGACGTGCGGAAGAAGACGGCTGAGATAAACGCCGCAATCGAGAGCGGTATAAGCGGGGTCAGAACGGCGAAGGCCTTCGCGAACGAGAAAGAGGAACAAAAGAAATTCGACGAGGCAAACGGCATTTTCAAAACGGCGAAGCGCGAGTTTTATAAGGCCATGGGTATGTTCCAGAGCGGGATGGAATTTTCCACCGGAGCTATGCAGGTGCTCGTGATCGGCGCGGGCGGCGTGCTCATTATGCTCGGCAGAATGGATTACATAGACCTCGTGACCTTCACGCTTTACGTCTCCGCCTTTCTCTCGCCGCTGAGAAAGCTCGTTATGTTTATGGAGCAGTACACCCAGGGCAGCGCCGGCTTCGAGCGCTTCCTTGAGATAATGCGGACGGAGCCTGAGATAAAGGACGCGAAGGACGCCGAGGAGCTTAAAAACGTCCGCGGGGATATCCTCTTTGACAACGTCTCGTTTTCATATTCCGACGGCACCGAGGTACTGAAAAACGTGACGCTCAAGGTGCCGAGCGGAACGAGCCTTGCCGTAGTCGGCCCGTCGGGAGGAGGGAAGACGACGCTCTGCCATCTTTTGCCGAGGTTTTACGACGTTACGGGTGGAAGAATAACAGTGGACGGAAAAGACGTCCGAGCTATAACGCAGGACAGCCTCAGACGGAATATCGGAATAATCCAGCAGGACGTTTTTATGTTTGCCGGAACGGTCAGGGAAAACATAAGATACGGCAGACCCGACGCGACTGACGAGGAGGTCGAGGAGGCCGCGAAGCGAGCCGAGATACACGCCGAGATAATGGAGATGCCGGATGGGTACGATACCTATATCGGCGAGCGCGGGGTAATGCTCTCAGGCGGCCAGAAGCAGCGGCTTTCCATCGCCAGGGTATTTTTAAAGAACCCGCCGATACTGATACTCGACGAGGCTACGAGCGCGCTCGACAGCATAACGGAGCAGAGGATACAGCAAAGCCTCGACAAGCTCTCAAAGGGCAGAACGAGCATCGTTATAGCCCACCGCCTCTCCACCGTCCGAGGCGCAGATAAGATAGCTGTCATAGAGGGCGAACAAATCGAGGAAGAGGGCAGCCACTCCGAGCTCATGGAAAAGAATGGAGCCTACGCCTCGCTTGTAAAAGCGCAGAAGCTTGACTGACTTTTAATAAAAATTGCGCCCTGCCTGATATTTCAGGCAGGGCGCATGCTTTTTTGTGAAGTTTATTTTGCTATCATCTCGCCGACGGTGTAGATATCTCCCGCGCCGACGGTCAGTATTATATCGCCGGGCTGGGCCTCACGCTCGAGGGCGGCGGCAAGCTCCGGAAAGGTCGGGCAGAAAACGCTGCCGGGCAGCTCCTTCTGGAGGTCTGCGGAGGAGATGCCGACGGTGTTCTGTTCTCGGGCAGCGTAGATCTCGGCGAGGAACACCTTGTCGCAGCGCGAGAGCTCAGAAACGAAGTCGGAGAAAAGTGCCTTCGTTCTCGTGTAGGTGTGGGGCTGGAAGGCGATTATAACGCGGTTTTTCCTCAAAGGAAGGACGGCATCGATAAGGGCGTGAAGCTCCTGCGGGTGGTGGGCGTAATCGTCGTAAACGAGGGCGCCGTTGCAGCTCCCCTTGTACTGAAAGCGCCTTTCGGCGCCGCCAAAGGTGGAGAGACCGCGGCTCACGGCGTCGCCGTCAATGCCGAGCACCCATGCCGCAGCCGCCGCCGCAAGGGCGTTTTTCACGTTGTGCAGCCCGGGAACGTGGAGAGAAACGTGAGAATAATTCTCGCCATTTGCGAGGATATCAAATTCGGTTACGTTGTCGCTGTGAGTGATATTCGCGGCGCGGACGAGGGCGTTCTCCCCGAGTCCGAAGCTTACAAGCTTTCTTTCAAGGCCGGAAAGAGCCTCAACGGTATTGGCGTCGTCGCAGTTGTAGATAACGAAGCCGGTCTTGTCGGGAACGAGGGAGGCAAAGCGGCGGAAGGAGACCTTGATAGCGTCGAGATCCTTGAAGTAGTCAAGATGGTCGGCGTCGATATCGAGGACGACAGCGACGGTGGGGAAGAAGCTCAGGAAGCTGTCGTAGTATTCGCAGCTTTCGAGGACGATAGTGTCGCCGCCGCCGACTCTGTAGCCTGCATGGATAAGGGGTAAAGTTCCGCCTATCATAACGGTGGGATCTGCGTGAGCCGCCATAAGGATATGGGTCGCCATCGAGGTGGTAGTCGTCTTGCCGTGAGTTCCCGAAATGCAGAGCGCATTCTTGTAGTTGCGCATTATAACGCCCCACGCCTCGGCCCTCTCAAAAACGGGTATAGAGTTTTCGCGGGCGTAAATGATCTCGGGGTTATCCTCGCGGGCGGCTGCGGTGCGGATAACGAAATCCGCTCCTGTAACGTTCTCCGCGGAATGACCGATATGAACGGTTATGCCCTTGGAGCGGAGCTCTTCGATGACCGTGCTCTCGCGGATATCCGAGCCAGAGAGGGGAACGTATTTTGCGAGTACGGAGGCGAGCGGCGACATACTTACGCCGCCGATGCCAACAAGATGCGCCCGCTTTCCGGAAAGTATCAGTTGTTCAAGCTGAGAAGTCCTGTCCATAAGAAAAACCTTCAATTATAAAAAATATAATTCCAAAAAGAAATTATAATACAATCTATGGGAGATTACAACCAGAAATTATACAATATTTTGACGAAACGAGAGGACTTTTGGGAAAAACCAGTAGTGCTACATACCAAATTATAAAGAAGCGGAGTTACCAGATGCGTTTCATCTCGTAATTCAGGCTTCCGTTTTCAATCGTCAATACCCCGTAGGTATCGCCATAGCCTATCGAGCCGGGATTGATGACAATGAGCCCGTTTACGTCGGCGTAATAAGGCGTGTGGGTGTGACCAAACAGGAGAACGTCAGCGCGGGCAACGCAGGCCGCGTTTATAATCGCGTCGAAACCGTATTTTACGCGGTAGGTGTGACCGTGGTTGAGAAAGAAAGTTTTCCCGCCGACGGTGACAAGCTTTGTGTACGCCTCGCGCGGCATGTAGTCGCAGTTTCCCGGAACGCTGCATACGGGGATGCGGGGAAACCTGTCCGCAAGATACTGAGCGTCCGATTCGAGATCGCCGAGGTGGAAGATCTGATCCGGGCTTTCCTCCTCGACCGCCTCGACCATTGAGCCGAGCATACGGTGAGAATCCGCAAAAATAAGAAGCTTCATATAAGTAACCTCAATTTGTAAGCTGAATATACTGTTGTAGAGTAAAGAACGGGGAGGTAAACGATGTCAGATTTAAAAAAGCTCCTTGATTCAGAGGCGGGCAAAAAGCTTTCAGCGAACAAGGAGGGAATACAGAAGATAGCGTCCGGAACTGACGGACAGAAGGTAATGGGGATTTTTAAGGATGAGAACGTGGAAGAGGCGCTGAAAAGCGGGGATACGGACGCGGTCAGGTCTGCTATCGAAAAGGCTGCAAAAACGGAAGAGGGAGCGAGACTCTTTAAGGAGCTTAAAAAGCTTATTAACGTCTGACGAAAAGGAGGGGAACGGACGGTGAGCGATTTTGAAGACGCATTAAACAGTATACTGTCCTCCCCGAAGGATATGGAGAAGATCATGGGGCTCGCCAAAGAGCTCGGCGGGGGAGGAACGGAGAAAAAAGAGAAACAGGAAGAGAGCGGACTGTCAGCGCCGATGCTCGATCCGAAGCTCCTCGGAGTACTGAGCCGCATAATGGGCGAGTTTTCGGACAAGAGCGACGACAAGGCGAAGCTCGCCGATGCGATGAAGCCATTCCTGAGCGAAAAGAGGAGCGCCGATCTTGAACGCGCCGTTAAAATAGCGAGGATAGCGAAGCTCGCGAAAACCGTCCTTCCCGAGTTGGGAGGTGAGTTCGATCTATAACCGATATTCGGCATATTCCGGCGTCTCAAGGAAAAGACCGGCGGCTCCGGTAAAAGCGGAGCCTGAGAAAAAAGAGGAGCCGAGGCTCCAAGAAGCCCCGGCAAGGCCGGAAAGAAAAATAGCAAGTCCGGAAAAAGAGAAGGGAAAGCCGATGCTCTTCGGCATAGAAGCAGACGACATCATGCTTCTCGCGCTCATCTTCCTCTTGTACCGTGAATCGGGCGATGAGGAGTTCCTGATAATCCTCGGCGTTCTGGCTTTTTCCATACTGTCTCCGGGGAAGAGACTGCTTAATTAGTCTCTTCTCCGGAGCTTTCGTTATTTTCGGGAACCTTCTCGGCGTCATGCGCGGTCTCCTCTGGTTTGCGGTGCTTGTGCCCGTGCGTCAGTGCTACGCCGATCGATATGGCGACGCAGAAGGAGAAGACGAGAACGATCGCCTTCATCTCGCCGCTTGTCGCGATAAGAACGGCGGAAAGACCGAGAATAGCGCTTATCGCGTAGAGAATGGCGACTGCCTGTTTCTGGCTGAGACCCATATCAATAAGCCTGTGGTGGAAATGCCCCCTGTCCGGGCTCATCGGGTTCTGCCCCTTTAAAAGCCTCCGGATGATAGCAAACAGGGTATCGAATATGGGAAGACCGAGAGCCAAAAGCGGCACGATAAAGGATACTATCGCGTACAGCTTCAAAAGCCCGGTGACCGACACGGTCGCAAGCACGTAGCCGAGCAGCAGCGCGCCCGTATCGCCCATAAAGATCTTGGCGGGATTCATATTGTACGGCATAAAGCCGACGCAGGCGCCGACGAGGGCGGCGAGAACGATCGTCGTGTTCCACTGGCCGAGCACGAGAGCGATCGCGAGCATTGCCATAGAGGCGATAGCGGATACGCCGACAGCGAGCCCGTCGAGCCCGTCGATAAGATTGACCGAGTTCGTGACCCCGACTATCCAGAATACGGTGAGCGGTATGCTGAAAACACCGAGGTCGATATACTCGCGCGCGCTCCACCAGGCGGGATTGGAAAGAAGGTCGATCTTCACCCCGAAGGCAACGGCAATAAGAGCCGCGATTATCTGCACCCCGAATTTTAAAAGAGCGGGCAGGGGAGTGATATCGTCGATGACCCCGACCGTTACGATAACGACTGAGCCGAGAAGTATGCCCCTCAGCTGAGTGTCGATCTTCGCAAAGAGCACCACGCCGATAACGAAGCCGAGAAATATAGCAAGCCCGCCAAGGCGGGGTATCGGATGGTCGTGCACCCTGCGGGCGTCCTTTGGAACGTCGATAGCTCCGACTTTTTTCGCAAAGGCCTTCGCAAGCGGGGTTGAAATGAAGCTGACAAGCAGCGCGGCAAAAAGGCTGAGACCTGCGCTGATTATCACCGTTACGTCGATCTGCATTCTGATTTCCTCTTTATCTCTGTAAAAATCCTACTTTTTTGTATACCTTGCGGAGAGTCTTTTCCGCGACCCAGCCGGCCTTTTCCGCTCCGGCCTTGTAAACGCTTTCAAGATAGGCCTTGTCCTTGAGAAGACGCTCGGTCTCCTCGCGTATCGGCGTAAGCAGCTCAACGACGGCGTCGCCGACGGCGGGCTTGAAGGCGCCGTACCCGAGACCGTCGAACTCACGCTCTATCTCATCGTAGCTCTTTCCGGTGATCGCGGAGTATATCGACATAAGATTCGATACTCCGGGCTTTGCCTCCGCGTCGAATCTAACGCAGCGCTCAGTGTCGGAATCGGTAACGGCGCGCTTGAACTTCCGCCTGATATCGTCGGGCTTTTCCATTAGGAAAACGCAGCCCTCGGGAAGCGACTTCGACATTTTCGACTCGGGCTGAGTGAGGCACATGACCCTCGCTCCCGCCTTGGTAGAAAGGAACTCCGGCATTTTAAATACCTCGCCGTAAATGCCGTTAAAGCGCTGCACTATATTGCGGCAGAGCTCAACGTGCTGCTTTTGATCCTGACCTACGGGAACGTAATCGGGCTGGTAGAGCAGGATATCGGCGGCCATAAGGCTCGGGTATGCGAAGAGACCTCCGTTTATATTGTCGGCGTTTTTCTTCGACTTGTCCTTGAACTGGGTCATACGGCTGAGCTCGCCGAACATCGTATAGCACTGGAGTACCCAGCCAAGCTCGGCGTGCTGATGCACGTGCGACTGAACGAAAAGGGTGTTCTTCTCCGGATCGAGGCCACAGGCGATATACTGGGCAAGCTGCTCAATCGTTCTGCGCCTGAGGTCGGCGGGATTCTGGCGCACGGTTATCGTGTGCATATCCGCCATAAAGTAGTAGCAGTCGTATTCATCGGCGCGGACGCTCCAGTTCTTTATCGCGCCGAGGTAGTTGCCGAGATGAAGGTCTCCCGAGGGCTGAATGCCCGAGAGCATAACTTTCTTAGTGTTCTCCATTTTAATGCCCTTTCTTAAAGTCCGTATTCCTCGCCGAGCTTTTTGAAAGCGGGGAGAGAGCGGACGATCATATCGTGACTTACGCAGTAGGCTATCCTGACGTAGCCCGGGCAGGCGAAGGACGAGCCCGGCACGAAGAGGATGTTGTACTTCTTCGCCCGCTGAGAGAAAGCCTTGTCGTCCCCGTCGGGCGCTTTGACCCACATATAGAAGGCGCCGGAGGGGTAAACGGGCTCGAAGCCCAGGCTCTTGAGCCCGTTATAAAGGGTCTGCCTGTTGCGGTCGTATGCGCCGACGTCCGTCTTCTCGTCGAGGCAGGCGGCGACCATCCTCTGCTGGAGAGCGGGAGCGTTCACAAAGCCGAGAATGCGGTTCGCGATAACGGCCGCGCTTATTATGAGCGAGGAATCGTCGGCGTCGTTGGGGATAACGACGTAACCGATGCGCTCGCCGGGCAGGGAAAGGGACTTGGACCAGGAGTAGCATACTATAGTGTTCTTATAATACTTCGTGATATACGGGACCTCGGCTCCGTCGTAAGCGAGCTCACGGTAGGGCTCGTCTGAGATTATATAGATGCTCGTTCCGAGCTCGGCCTGCCTTTTTTCAAGGGCGGCGGCAAGCTCCTTTATCTTTTCCTCGGAGTAAATTACTCCGGTGGGGTTATTCGGATTGTTGATAATAACTGCCTTGGTCTTTTCGTTTACCGCGTTATAAAGAGCGGCGGCGTCGGGCTGGAAACCGTCAGCCTCAGAGGCGGGAACGGCCTTCAGAATACCGTCGTAATTTGAAACGTAGTTCCCGTACTCAAGGAAATAGGGGGAGAAGACGAGCACCTCGTCCCCGGGATTTAGCAGGGTCTTGAGAACGATGTTAAGACCTCCGGCGGCGCCTACGGTCATAATGATATTCTCTCCTGTAAACCCGGTGCCGAACCTGCGGTTAAGGCTCTCCGCGACAGCGTTGCGGACGAAGAGGTAGCCGGCGTTCGACATATACCCGTGGAGCTCCATGGGGTCGGTATTTTCCGCAATGGAGACTATCTCCTCGCGGATCTTTTCGGGAGCGGGAATATTGGGGTTGCCGAGCGAAAAATCGTATACGTTCTCGCGCCCATACAGGGAAGCGAGGCGGTTGCCCTCCTCGAACATGGCTCTGATGGCGCTTCCGCCTTCGGCCATTTTGATCATTTTTTTAGAAATCATATGCTTCACCTCGCGGCAAAAAATCATTATCCTATACTATACCACATTCGAGCCGACTTTCCAATATAAAATTTGACAATTACCGCAAATTGTGGTGTAATCTAAAGGTAAGGGGAGGGATACAGCGATGCCTGATTATGAGAATTATAAGATAGCCGCCGATTATATCCTGGAAAGGACGGGCTTCAAGCCGGAGCTTGGGATCATACTCGGGTCAGGACTCGGACATTTCGGTGATGAGATCGAGGATCCGATCGAGGTGCCGTACTCGGATATACCCGGTTTTCTGCAGTCTACGGCGATAGGCCACGCGGGGAAGTTTATCTTCGGCACTGTCTCCGGGAAAAAGGTCGCCTGTATGTCGGGCCGCTTCCATTATTACGAGGGCTACGATTTTGAGGAGCTCGCTCTTCCCGTGCGGGTGTTCAAGCTGCTCGGCGTCCGCGCCCTTATAGTAACGAACGCTGCGGGGGCGGTCAACGAGAGCTACAAGCCCGGAGATATTATGCTCATCCGCGACCATATCAAGCTGATGGGCGGAAGCCCCATGCGCGGAAAAAACCTCGATGAATTCGGCGAACGCTTCTTCGATATGGGAAACGCTTATACAGCGTCTCTGAGAAAGCTTGCGCTCGAAGCCGCCGAAGGATCGGAGCTCACGGTGCGCGAGGGCGTATACTTCTATATGCCCGGCCCGCAGTACGAGACGCCGGCTGAGATACGGGCCATCCGCATCCTGGGCGGCGACGCCGTCGGTATGAGCACGGTGACCGAGGTGCTGACAGCCTCGCATTGCAGGCTGCCCGTGCTTGCACTCTCGGTAATGACGAATATGGCGGCGGGCGTACTTCCGCAGCCGCTCACCTCGCAGGAGGTTATCGACACCGCAAAGAGAATAGAAAAGCCCTTTACGAAGTACGTAAAGGACCTTATCGGGAGAATCTGACAGATGAGCATACTTCTGAAAAACGGCCTCGTATACCTGCCCAACGGAACTGTATCAAAACAAAATATCGGGATAGAGGGCGCGAGAATTGACTATCTCGCGGCGGAAGAGCCTGGGCGAAAATACGATGAAGTGAAGGATATGTCCGGAAAGCTTCTCATTCCCGGCCTTGTAAACGCGCATACACACGCGGCAATGACGCTTCTTCGCGGAGTCGGCAGCGACCTCAGCCTTCAGGAATGGCTGTTTGAGAAAATCGTTCCGATAGAGGATAAGCTTACCCCGGACGATATCCGCGTCGGCACAGAGCTCGCCATGCTTGAGATGCTCGCCTGCGGAACTACGAGCTTTTCCGATATGTACTTTTTCCCCGAGGTCACGGCGGAGGCTGTTATCAGCTCGGGTATGAAGGCGAATCTCAACCGCCCAGTTCAGAGCTTCGACCCCTCGGAGAGGGGGGAGGACTCGCGCAGAATAAAGGAAGCCGTCGCCCTCTATGAGGACTATAACGAAGCGGGAAACGGCAGAGTTAAAATAGACTTCTGCGTCCACGCGGAGTACACCTGCACTGAGGCGGTGACCCGTTACCTCGCCGATATCGTCAGGGAGAAGAGGGGCAATCTGCACATCCACTTATCCGAGACGGAGAAGGAGCAGAGGCAGTGCATTGAAAAATACGGGAAAACCCCGCTCAGGTGGTTTTACGACCTCGGTGCTCTCGACTCCCGCGCTTTCTGCGCCCACTGCGTATGGGTTACGGATGAAGATATGGAGCTTATGACGAAGCTCGGAATCGGAGCGGTCCACAACCCCACCAGCAATTTGAAGCTCGGAAGCGGTTTCGCCCCGGTTCAGAAAATGCTGGATTTGGGGATAAACGTGGCTCTCGGCACGGATGGCGCCTCATCGAACAATAACCTTAATATGCTTGAGGAGATGCACCTCGCCTCGATAATCCATAACGGCTACACGGGCGACCCGACGATTATGAAGCCCGCCTCGGTTATCCGGATGGCAACTAAAAACGGAGCTATTATACAGGGCAGAGCCGATACGGGCGAAATAAAGGTGGGAATGAGGGCGGATATCACCGCCATAGACCTGTCTGCGCCTCATCTCAGACCGAACGTAGATACTCCGGCTCTCCTTTGCTATTCGGCTCAGTCGTCAGATGTCTGTATGACGATGGCTGACGGGAGAGTGCTCTATGAAAACGGAGAGTACCTGACCCTCGACAGGGAAAGAATACTTTTTGAGGCCGAGCGGGCGGCAAAAAGACTCTATAACTAAAAAGATATCCCGGCCAAAGCGGTCGGGATATCTTTTTACTCTTCGGTTTGGGGAACTCTCTGACGGGCGACCACTACGAATCGGCCCTCGTTCGTGTAGTAAGAGCAGGTGGAGAGGGTCAAAAGCCTGTCGCCGAACTGAACGTCTACTCCGGTATCATAAATGGCGGCGCGGCGGACGTTTTTCATAAACTCGTTGAACTTCGCCTCGGTGGAGAGATCGGTATAGCGGTAGTAGCGGAATACCCCGGTCTCATCGACCTTGTACACCTTGCCGTAGAATGCGGCTACGACCTCGTATTCCCTCGTCTCGTGGAGAGTGTCGAAGTGGATTATGCTGTGCTCAAGGGCGTATTCCTTGCTCTTATATTCGTGCAGGTGGCCGAACATACTGCCGTCGTGCATATTGTGCCCGTAGATTATGGTCTGATTTGAGTCCTCCGACCAGGTCTTACCGATAAAAAGGCAGCCGCCCGTAGCGTAAGTCTTCTCAAAATTCTTGCGAAGATAGTATTGTTCGTTTCTCGGCGTGTACATAACGGGGTAATCGATGCCCGCCCCTTCAATGTAGAGCCATCCGGCGAGATCGTTGTTCAGCTCGTATACGGCGTCGTACTGATACAGGATGCCGGACTCGGCGTATACGGGAGCGGCGGGAACGACGACCTCCTGCGTTATAGAGCCGTCTTCACCGATGTACTTCTTCGGAACGTCCTTCGACCCCGGAGTGGACTCACCGTTACCGCCGGACTGCGAGGATTCGATTATCTCCTGCTCGCGCGAGTGAACGAGATCGGCAAGGGAGGTGTAAGTCTCCTTTTCCCGGTGTGACTCCGCAAGGTCGCTTATTATCATATAGGCGGAAAAGCAGAAGACGGCGGCAAGCAGGATTATTAGTATTATTCGAAGCTTTCTGTTCATAAACCGACCGCTTTCAAGTGTATTTTCCCCTACAATATACTAAAAACCCCCGCCGATGTCAACCGAATAAAACGAAGAGAAGGCTTGAACGAAAAAGCGTCGTGTGATATTATGTATATATAGAAGCTTCTAAGGGGGAGCCAAAATGACGGAATTAAGCAAGGAAACCAAAACCACGGAGGGAATGCTCTCCGAAATACTCCGCTGCCAGAAGAAGAGACTTTGGTATATGAGGATAACCTGCATCGTCGTCGTCATATTCCTGGTCATACTTACCGCCACCCTGTTTCGCATAGTACCTCGCGTATCCGAACTGATGGATCAGATGCAGACTGAGCTTAAAAAGATAGACAGGCTTATCGACGAGGATATTACCGAGGGTATTTCCAACATCAACGAGCTTGTAGACGAGACGGACAAGATGATGGAAAACGTAAACGGCGTACTGGACGAGAATACCGATGCCGTTACCGACACTGTCAAAAAACTCAACGAGATCGACTTTGACAGCCTGAACGAGGCTATCAAGAGCTTAAACGACGTCGTTAAGCCGCTCAGCGATTTCTTCAAGGGCTTTGGCAGATAAGCAACATAAAGCGGGCACTCATTCATAACGGAGCGCCCGCAAGTTTTTTACCCGAACAGTCTGTCTGCCTCGTTTAAGGCGAGAGCTCGGACGGAGTCAAAGTCCACGAAGGGGTTATAGACCTTCTCAAGCTCATCGTGGTATTCCTTTGCCTTTTCAAGCTTTTTTACAGCTTCGTTCAGTATAGCCTCCGGAAGCTTTTTCGACTCTTTTACGGCTCGCATAAACCCTGAGTCCGGTATCGAGTCAAGGCGGATGCGCCTGTATCCCTCGTAGGGATAGGGCTCCGCGGAGAGGGACGAGACGAAGGCGCAGGAGAGCTCGGGGAGGATGATATGCAAGATCTCGCCCGGATCCATCGGGGAGAGGCATAAGATCATATCCCAGCCCATATTTCCCGCCTTCTTGCGGATCTCCGCCATCACTGGCTTATTAAGCCCGGCGTCGCTGTCGATTATAAAGACCCTTTCCGCAAGCTGAGGTACGGTTTCATAAAAGGCTATCCTGCCCTTGCAGGTCACCGCGTTTAAGTATCTCCGCCTTTGCTTTCCGCCCCTTTTGCCTGAGCTTTTAATTTCGCGGGCGAGAACGCTCGATATCCTTTTCAGTGCGCGGTCGGTATACTCAGAGCTTGAAGGCTTCAGCGCGGTTTCGGCGCTGTGGGCGCTTGCGATCAGCATATACGCCTTCTGATACTCGGCCTTATAATCCGCGGTCAGCCCCATTATTTCCGCATGCACGGACCTGACGCCGTCCCGGTCGTAGAATTTGCTGAGATCAATGTAATTGTCCCCGCTGCCGCTGTAGACGGGCTCTATGATATGGGGCGCGGTACCGTCTACGTAGGCGGTATTTTTCGCAGGGATATAGACTCCGTCGAGACTGTCAGGGTCGCCGGAGCATTTTATTAGCTCAACGTCATACCCGAGACCTTCTGCTCTCTCCGCGATCAGCCTCATAAAAGTGGATTTTCCGCTTCCTGGGCCGCTCTTTATAATATTGAGCCGGTCCCTTTCGGGGTCTACAAAGTCTGAGTACAGCGAGTTGAACCCACCCGGCGAGTTTGCCCCGAGAAAGAATTTCGTTTCCATTTATGCATCACTCACTTTCTTTTTCACTGTATCATAACTATGCCGAACAAGGCAAAACGTGTTGACGAAACACAATTAAGTGATATAATTTATCTATTATTTTATCCATGACCGGAGGGATTATTATGAAGTTTTCTGAGATGAAATATGAAAGACCGGACGCCGAAAAGCTGAAGGAGGAGCTGACGGCTCTTACTGAAAAGCTTTCCTCTTCCGAGAGCTACGAGGCGGCGAGAGAGGTTTTCCTCGAGTGCGAAAAGCTCAACAAGCATATTGAGACCCTCAGCACTCTCGTCTCTATCCGCCATTCCATAGACACGCGGGACAAATTCTATGAGGAGGAGCAGAATTTCTGGAACGAGCTGGGCCCAGAGCTTGGCGAGTATTCGCAGAACTGGACGACGGCTCTTCTCGCCTCGAAATTCCGCCCGGAATTTGAGAGCGAATTCGGCTCGCTTATGTTCTTAAATGCAGAGATCGAGCTCAAGTCTTTCTCGCCGGAGATAATCCCCGAGCTCCAGGCGGAAAACGACCTGACGATGCAGTACGCTAAGCTTATCGCCTCCGCTCAGATCCCGTTCGACGGCGGCGTGTACACTCTCTCGCAGCTCTCTCCTTTTAAAAATTCCGGTGACGACGACGTAAGGCTCCGCGCATGGAAGGCCGAGGGCGCCTGGTACAAGGAGCATCAGGCTGAGCTTGACGATATTTACGATAAGCTCGTCCACCTGAGAGACCAGATGGGCAGAAAGCTCGGCTACGACGGATATACCGAGCTCGGCTACTACCGCATGGGCAGAAACTGCTATACGAAGGACGACGTAGAGAAGTTCCGCGCCGCCGTGAGAAAGTATCTCGTCCCGGTCGCGGATTCGACTTATCGCGAGCAGGCAAAGCGCCTCGGCAAGGAGTACCCGATGAGCTTTGCCGATAACCAGCTCTCCTTCCGCTCGGGCAATCCGAAGCCCCAGGGCACGCCGGAGGACATAGTAAACGCCGGCTCGAAGTTCTATGACGAGCTTAGCCCCGAGACCTCTGAATTTTTCAAGGTTATGCGCGAAAACGAGCTTATGGATCTTCTCTCCACTGAGGGAAAAGAAGGGGGCGGCTACTGCACCAGCATCCCGGATTACGAGGTGCCCTTTATCTTCGCGAACTTCAACGGCACTCAGGGCGATGTTGAGGTCGTTACCCACGAGGCCGGTCACGCCTTCGCATGCTACACTAATCGCAAGCGCGTTCCGGGAAGCTACGTTTGGCCCAGCATGGAGGCCTGCGAGGTCCACTCGATGAGCATGGAGTTTATGGCGTGGCCCTGGGCGGAGGACTTCTTCGGCCCTGACGCCCGCAAATTCCGCTATTCCCACCTTGCTGCGGCTCTCCAGTTCATACCTTACGGAACTATGGTGGATCACTTCCAGCATATCGTATACGAAAAGCCGGATATGACACCGCGCGAGCGTCACGACGTTTGGAAAGAGCTTCTCGGCGAATATATGCCGTGGGTCAGGCTCGACGGTGATATTCCGTTCTACGCGGACGGCGAGGGCTGGCAGCGCCAGAGCCATATCTACGAGATGCCGTTCTATTATATCGACTACTGCCTCGCGCAGACGGTTTCTCTCCAGTTCTGGGCTCTCCTGCAGGAGGACAGAAAGCTCGCCTGGCGCAAGTATATGGCGTACACCGTTCAGGGCGGCAGCCGCGTGTTCACCGAGCTCCTTGAGAATGCAGGGCTCGAGAGCCCGTTTGAGGAGACCTGCCTCAGGGGAGTGTGCGAGAAAGCCGCAAAATGGCTCGACTCATACGACCTTACGGGAATTGAATGATACGCCCGGGGCGCCGTTTACTTAAACGGCGCCCCATTTCTATCCCTTATACTTCCTTCGCGTCGCTTCGCCGCCGCGTATGTGCCGCTCCGATTTGTTTATCTCAAGAATCTCCTTCACCTTTAAATATAGAGTCCTGTCCGCCGTTTTGAGCCTTTCGGATATATCCTTGTGTACGGTGCTTTTGGAAACGCCAAATCTCTTTGCCGCCGCCCGCACCGTAGCGCGGCTCTCGATGATGTACTCCGCAAGCTCAACAGCCCGCTCCTCGATAGAGATCTTCACTTTTTACCACTCCCGGACCTTGCTTCCCTAAAGCTTATGAGCGGAGCGGCGGATATATGAGAAGATACGTTTTTGATCTGCCTGAACTGTTACTTAAAAAGGCATTTTGTTATTTTTATAAAAGAAAAAACAATTCTTGACAATAGCAGTAACATATGCTATCCTGACTATAGGAAAAAATAATCATTTTTTCAGGCGGTGATAAGATGAACAAAAAACTAATATGTCTTATTCTCTCTGCCGTCATGGTCCTGGGGCTGATATCTTCCTGCGCTTCAGCCGGCGCTGACGAGATTGATCTCACGGATATTGACGTGGGCGGAATGCCGGAGGTTGACCTCGGTTTTCTTATAGACGATATCATACCGCTTGCGGATAAGCCCATCCTTTCGCTGCTTTTGCTGCCGGAGGCTTCGGGCAAAAAGGTCAAAAAGAACAGCTCCGCCGTAATCGACTATTCCAATATCGCGGACGGCTACGTTATGTGCGCCTGGCTCGCGAAGACGAACAGCAAGCTAAAGGTCATAGTTCAGGGGCCGGAGACCAAGTACACTTACGATCTTAAGAACACGGGGGATTACGAGACCTTCCCGCTGTCTGACGGAAACGGCAAGTACACCGTGGGCATATACAAAAACACCTCGGGCACGAAGTATTCAAAGGTCGTGACCGTGACCTTTACCGCGAAGCTGACCGATGAGCTTGCCCCGTTTTTAAGGCCGAATCAGTACGTTAATTTCAACGCCAAGAGCAAGACTGTCGCTAAAGCCGCTGAGGTATGCAAGAAATGCACGACCAACCTTGAAAAGGTAAAGGCGGTATATGAGTGGGTGATCTCAAGGCTTACCTACGATACCGACAAGGCGGCGGATATCAAGGCCGGGAAGATAAAGGGCTACCTGCCCGACGTAGATAAGATTTTGTCCGTTAGAAAGGGCATCTGCTTTGACTATGCGGCGCTTATGTGCGCTATGCTCAGAAGTCAGGGCGTTCCCGTAAAGCTCATAACCGGAACGGTCAAGGGCGGCGGAAATCACGCCTGGATAAACGTATGGAGCGAGACAGAGGGATGGGTCACGGCTGCTATCTACTTTAACGGAGAAACGTGGGAGAGAATGGATCCCACCTTCGCCTCAAGCTCAAGAAAGTCCTCCTCGAAGTCGGCCCAGATGGTGAAATACATAGGCGACGGAAGCAATTACACGGCTAAATACCAGTATTAATTAAATAAGGTCATAAGATTGGAGTGAAAGGTTTTGGGAAGAAATAAACAGAAGGTGCCGGCAAACTACCTGCCCGTATTTTGCCGCGAGCTCTATCAGATGGTCCGTTCGGGTATTCCCGTGTCCGAGGGGCTTGCCCTTTTGCGCGAGGACGAGACGGATAAGGAAGTGCTCTCCTGGCTTGACTCGCTATGCAGCTCCACGAGCGAGGGAATGCCCCTTGCCGAGGCGCTGAAGAAGACCGAGGTTTTCCCGGAGTATATGGTCGATATGATCTCGCTTGCCGAGAACACCGGCCGCCTCGAGGACGTGCTTCTCTCGCTCCAGCATCACTATGAGCGCCAGAACCGTATGCGTTCAGACGTGATCGGTGCGTTTACCGTTCCGGTCATTCTGCTCGTCGTAATGATCGCCGTCGTTATCCTGCTTATCACCCAGGTGCTCCCCGTGTTCGACCGCGTGTTTGCCCAGCTTGGAGTCAAGATGGGCGGCTTTGCCACCGGAATGATGAACGTGGGCTCCGCGCTTGCCAAGGTCGGAACGATCCTTGCCGCCATCGTTGGAGTTATCGCGGTAATAGCTATCGTTATAGCCGCCGTTCCCGCCCTCCGCGCAGGCTTTGCCGCGTGGTTTAAGAAGAACTTCGGCGGAAAAGGCGTGCTCGGCAAAATGGCGGTATCCCGCTTCGCTTCCTCGATGGCTATGGCTGCCGCCAGCGGAATGAGCATGGATGAATCGGTAGAGCTTGCCGCAAAGCTCTGCGGCGGAGCGAAGGAGATAGATGAGAAAACGGCAAAATGCCGCGCCGATATCGAGGCGGGCATGAGCCCGGCAGACGCTCTCGCCGGCTGCGATATGTTCTCTAACCGCGACTGCAGGCTTCTGAAGCTCGCGGAGCGTACCGGAAACCTGCCCGAGACGCTTGACGATCTCGCGAAGAGGCAGGAAGAGGAGAGCCTGCGCGCCATAGATAAGCTGGTCGGCACCGTTGAGCCCGCCATCGTGGTAATCACGAGCGTGCTTGCGGGACTGATCCTCGTCAGCGTTATGCTTCCGCTTATGGGCATATTACAGAGCATAGGCTGAGGATAAGACTATGAAAAGAAACTACAGGAACCGCGGCAAATGGCTTCCCGTACTGCTCGGACTCTGTGTGTTTGCAATCGTGGCGGCAATCGTGATCTCTGCCGTCGGAAAGGCGTCCGAGGCCTCTGATAAAGAGGGACTTCGGCTCGCTGAAGAGGCGATAAGGAAGGCGGCCGTCAGCATCTACGCGATGGAGGGCGCATATCCCGCCACTTATGAGGACCTGAAGGCGCAGAGCGGAATAGCGGTCGACGAGGAGAAGTATATCGTTCAGTACGAGATCTTTGCCTCGAACATAATGCCGGAGATAACGGTTTTGGATAGGACGGTGTTCGAATGAAAAGAAGAACGAGTTCCGGAACCATAGCCGCGATAATACTTACAGTTATTTTCGGAGCGGCTCTCTTGCTGAGCATTGCCTCCGGCGCTATCGTATACCGCCACGTCGCCGAAAGAGTGGAAACGAGCTCTCGCCAGCGGGTTGGGCTAAGCTATATCACCGCAAAGGTCCATGCGGCTGACGTACGTGAGTCTGTGGCTATAGGACAGTTCGGCGGTCAGAACGCCGTGTTTTTGACCGTCGTTGAAGGCGACGAGGTGTACGAGGACGTCATTTACGTATATAACCGCAAGCTGATGGAGCTTTATTGCGAAGACCTTCTGGAGTTCACCCCTGACGACGGAGAGATCATATGTGATGCGTTTGCGCTGGACGCCGAAGTGCCGACTCCCGGCCTCTTGCGCCTTACGTTTACCGACGAGTCCGGTCACGTTGAAACAGCGGACATCTATTTGAGAAGTGGTGAAGAATATGGATAATCGCTTGCGGCCGACCCGTTCCGGTTTGTTTACAATTGAATTATTGATAGCCGTTGGAGTATTTATATTCTGCGCCGCTATCTGCCTCGGACTTTTTGCCAGGGCTGAAACGGTGAGCGCCGAGAGCGCCGATCTTAATATGGCGGTGAACAAAGCCCGAGCCGTCTCTGAAGGCTATAAGGCGTGCAGCGGAGACGTTTCTGCCGCCGCAAAGTTATACGCAGCGGATGAATCGAACGGATGCTTCTCGGTTTATTACGACGGCGAATGGAAACCCGTCGCTGACGCCGCTTCCGCGAGCTTCACTCTCACCCTTTCCAAAAGCGGGACCGGAGCCTTAGTCAGCGTCAGAAGCGCCGATAAGGAGCTTGTTTCCTGGCCAGTCGCGGCATTGGAGGTGGCAGAATGAAAAGAGGCGGTTCTGTTTCGGGCGCAGTCTCTCTCGTGATGATATTCTGCGTTCTCTGTCTTGCAATCTTTGCCGTGCTTACCTATGCCACAGCGCAGAGAGAACAAAAGCTGTCTAATGTTAACGCACAGCTTGCACGAGACTACTATGAGGCTGATACGAAGGCTGTGCAGATAGTTTCTGATCTTAAGGCAGGCAAGGAACCGACGGCCGACTTTTCGAAGGAGGAGACTGAATTCGGTACGACCTATTCTTTCTCAATCCCTGCCGGAGGCGAGCAGACTCTCTCTGTGCAAGTGGCGATAGACGGTGGAGAGTGTACGATCCTCAGATGGCAAACCGTTTACGTCGGCGAATGGGAGCCCGACTACTCGCTCGACGTCTGGGACGGAGAGGACCTTTTCTGATCACTATTCTTCTGGAGGCTTTAGAATGGAAAGCGTAAAGAAATATATGGAATACGCGGTGCAGAACAACGCCGCAGACCTCTTTCTGATCGCCGGCAAGGCCGTCTCCGCAAAAATGGAGGGCGAGATCAGAGCAATCGCCGAAGAAAGGCTTATGCCCGCAGACTCTGACGCGCTGGTGCGCGAGCTCTACGATATGGCGGGGCGCGAGCTTCCTCAGAGCGTCCACGCCTGGGACGACGCTTTCTCACTTTCAGTTCCCGGGCTTGCCCGCTTCAGGGTGAACGTGTTCCAGCAGCGCGGCTCGATGGCTGCCGTTATCAGGGTAGTCAAGTTCGGCATACCGGACAGAAACAAGCTCGGGATACCGGACGAGATAATGAAGATAGCCAATCAGACGAGGGGAATGGTGCTCGTCACCGGCCCCGCAGGAAGCGGAAAGAGTACGACCCTTGCCTGCGTAGTCGATCAGATAAATAAAACGAGAAACGCGCATATAATTACGATCGAGGACCCGATCGAGTACATTCACCGCAATCAGCTCAGCGTCGTGAGCCAGCGCGAGCTCAACACGGATACTGAGAGCTACGTTACCGCCCTTCGCGCCAGCCTCCGTCAGGCGCCGGACGTTATCCTCCTCGGAGAGATGCGCGACCTCGACACTATACAGACCGCGATGACGGCGGCTGAGACGGGGCATCTCGTCATTTCCACCCTCCATACGGTGGGAGCAGTGAACACGATAGACAGGATCATCGACGTTTTCCCGCCCACTCAGCAGCAGCAGATAAGGGTGCAGCTTTCCCAGGTGCTTAAAACGGTCGTATCTCAGCAGCTTATCCCGACGGTAAGCGGCGGCCTTACCCCCGCGTTTGAGATAATGCACCTCAATAACGCGATCAGGAGTATGGTAAGAGACAGCCGCATACATCAGATCGACTCGGCAATCCAGACCTCCTCGGCAGAGGGTATGCTCGGCATGGACGACTCGATCCTGAAGCTCTACAAGGCGGGCAAGATAACCGCGGAAGCCGCGATAAGAGCGGCGATGAACCCGGATCAGATGTCCAAAAAGCTCGGAAGATAAAGCGATAATGAATTAGCAGGGGCTTGTGTTACGCAAGCCCCTGTTTCTTTAAAAAATTAGAAAAGTGATGAAAAAAACTTCACAAGTAACAAAATTATGATATAATCAATATGTAGTAATGTAAAAAACAGTAAGCCACCCCCAAAAAAGGAGAGATCAGCTTATGAAAAAGATATGTACAAGATGGATCGCGCTAATGCTCGCGCTCGTAATGTGCGTTGGCGTACTGCCCGTTGCCGCGCTCGCCGAGGGCGAGGAGGAGCCTGCCGAGGTGACCGAG
>ONGN01000095.1 GCA_900317385.1 uncultured Eubacteriales bacterium | reverse complement strand
TGCCCCTCGCCACCCTCGTAAAGGGCAGGGTGGAGGACTCGAAAAACCGGGCCTCGAACAAGGGGCTCTGGGTAACCCTCGCCGCCGTTGGCTCTCCCGTTTGGCTTGCGCTTGCGATAGCGGCTCTTGCGATAGGCATTGCGGGCCTCGCCGTATGCTTCAGCCTTATTGCTTCGGCGGCTGCCGTCGTGATAAGCTGCATCGTATCCGGCGCCGGGATGATAGCCGGCGGAATAACGCTGCCCTATGGATCGTTCGCGCCGAGGCTTATGCTCATCGGTGTGGGTCTTGTTCTCTTAGGGCTCGGGCTTCTCGCAATACCGCTTGCCGTCGGATTTATAAAGGGCGTCGTAAAGCTCGTTAAGCTCGTCGTCAGAAAGATAAAGGCAGGAGTTGCCGGAAAGGGGGAGGCTCAATGAAAAAGCTTGCAATTGTCGGAGCGGTAATTCTCCTTATCGGCGTTCTCACCGCCGCGGGAGGCTTTATCGCGGCGAAGGGAGATATCTCCGTACTCGACATTGACGGCGCATTCTGGCGGATAAACACAGGGAAGGCTTCCGAAACCGAGCGGGCAGAGCGCACCTTTATGCCCGACGGGCTCAAGAAGCTGGAAATTTCGACCATATCGGACAGCGTGAAATTCGGCGTTTCGAACGACGGACTCATTCACGTCGCTTACTACGCTGAGACCAATAAGGAATACGCAATAAAAGAAGGCGGCGGAGTCCTCTCCGTCAGCGAGAAAAGAACGAAAAACTCCGTCATATTCAACTTTGACTTCAGCTTCAGCGCGGGAGACACGACCGTTCTGATACCCGAGGGGCTTACGCTCAATCTTGACGTTACTACCGTCAGCGGAAGGGCTGAGGTTATCGCTTCAGGCGGAGAGACGACGGTTGAGACAACCTCAGGAGCCGTTCACCTCGAAGGCTCGGCGAGCTCTCTGAAAGTCACCACTGTGAGCGGAAGCGTAAGACTTTCCGGCTTTGCCGCTGATAAGATAAAGGTCGAGACCGTTTCCGGCAGCGTCACGGGCTCGCTCTCGGGTTCGCAGGAGGACTATGCCGTTGACTTCAGCACGGTTTCCGGAAGCTGCAACCTTGAGAGAAAGAGCACGGGTTCAAAAAAGCTCGAGGTTTCAACTATTTCGGGCAGCGTGCAGCTTTCCTTCGCGGGATAAGGCGCAAAAATTGTTCGATGTAATATTGCACAATTCGAGTGATTCTGATAAAATATCAGGGCGGATTATTTCCGCCCTGAATTTTTGCGCTTTTTTCCTATCATAAAGAGATTGTGGGGAAAATGGAAAGTGGCTTTTTCTCAGCTTGACTTTATTTTTATTTTTCTTCCGGTGTTTCTTTTAGTCCACTGCATTCTGCCGAAGCAATACCGCGGGCTTTGGATGACTATCGCGAGCCTCGGCTTTTACGTCTGCGGAACTATCGCGCATCCGGAGTTTATACTCATACTCGTCCTATCCCTCTTCGTAAATTACTTCGCGGGCAGAGGGCTCGCGAAAAACGGCAAGGGAAAAAAGGCGATATTCGCCCTCGCCGTACTGTATAACGTCGCCTGGCTCGTGGTTTTCAAGTATCTCGGCTTTATTACGACGAATTTAAATGAGCTTGCCGGGCTGAAGCTCTCCGTTCCTGAGCTTGTGCTGCCGCTCGGAATAAGCTTTTACACCTTTCAGTCTATATCCTACCTTGCGGACGTTTACAAGGGTAAGACGGAGGGGGCAGCCTCCATCCTCGATATGGCGGTATTCATCCTGATGTTCCCAAAGCTGACGAGCGGCCCGATTGCGAGATATCCGGAGCTTAAGCGCTCAATAGACGCTGCTCCCGAGCCCTCTCTCGCCGGAGTGAACCGAGGCTTTCTCACCTTCACCCTCGGCCTTGGAATGAAGGTGCTCCTTGCCGACCGAATCGGAGCTATCTGGACGGGAGCTTATAACATAGGCTTCGACAGCATCTCGACCCCGCACGCGTGGCTTTCGATGATAGCCTACGCTATGCAGCTCTATTTCGACTTCGCGGGCTATTCGATGATGGCTATCGGGATCGGAGAGATGATCGGGATAAAGCTCCCCGATAACTTCGACGATCCCTATCTCTCAAAAAGCGTCTCCGAGTTCTGGAGAAGGTGGCATATCACCCTCGGCGCCTGGTTCCGCGACTACATATATATCCCCCTCGGCGGAAACAGAGAGGGCCTTCCGAGAACGATACTGAATCTCTTCGTAGTATGGCTGCTCACCGGGCTGTGGCACGGGGCGAGCTGGAGCTTCGTGATCTGGGGGCTCTACCTCTTCTTCTTCATAGCGATCGAAAGGCTTTTCCTCAAAAAGCTTCTGGATAAAATCCCGTTCCTGGCGCATATTTACACGATCGTCGTTATCGTATTCTCCTGGCTTATCTTCGCCGTCGGCGATATTTCGCAGATTCCGGTCTACGTTATGCGCCTTTTTGGAGCCGTCTCGGCGGAAGCAAATATCTTTGCCGGGGACTATTTGACCTACGGAACTCAGACCTATATCCTGATGGGCGTCGGCCTTATCTTCTGCACAGGGCTGCCCTTCAAGGCATTCAGGAAATACAGAGAAAAGCCCTGGATGAGCATTATCATGCTGGCTATCTTCTGGTACGCGGTATATAACCTCTATATGTCAGCAGGCGATCCCTTTATGTACTTCAACTTCTGATGGGTGAAAAGGTTGAAACAAGCTTCAACCTTATTTGAAATAAAAGCCGTTTTTCTCGCCGCTGCGCGGCAACCGAAAAACGTGGCATTTATGACCATTCCATTTCATGGTCATTTTGTGCCTTGAACTTCAGTAAAAGGAATGGTCATAAATATGAGAAAAAAGATACTTAACTCGCTTTACGTTATCCTTCTTATAGTGAGCATACCCATCGTCGCCGTTGCCCTCGCCAAGACAGCGGGCGCGGAGAGCCTTCTCCGCCTCATCGGTTTTCCCGAGGATATGATATACGGCGCCGAGACCGACAGTGTGGAGGAGGGCGATACTGACGCTCTGCCCGCCGACCCGATAGCCGACGTCCGCGAGACCGTTATAGACCCCGCCGAGGAGGCAAACGAGAAGCCGGACAGAGTCGCGGATGAGGACGTAGTTCCCGTTGTGCCCCTTATCGAGCCGAAGCGCCGCGCCCACGCTATCTCGGACCCTCACCCTGTAACGGAGACGCGGCTCGTGTATAAAGAAGTCGAAGAAAGCTTCTTTGACGACGCACTGTTTATCGGCGACAGCCGTATGGTAGGCATTGCGTCCTACGGCGGCTTAGGAAAGGCAAAGTTCTTCTGCAAGGTCAGCCTAAGCACCGCCGGGATATACTCCGCCACCGCGAGCGTAAGCGGCTACGGAAACGTGACCCTCGGTCAGCTATTTAAAAAGGCGAGCTTCGGAAAAGTGTTTATAATGCTCGGGATCAACGAGTGCGCCTCGAAGCTTGATACCACCGGCGGGAGATACAAGGACCTTGTAAACTGGGTCAAGCAGCAGCAGCCGAACGCGACTATCTACGTTATGGCGAATTTGCTCGTGACCAAGGCAAGATCCGATAAGAACATCTACGGAATAACGAACGCCCGCCTCATAGCCTTGAACGAGAGGCAGGCGGAGAACGCGGATAACGAGACTGTATTCTATATGGACTGCAACGAGTATTTCGGCGACGGCAAGGGCAACCTTTCCTCGACGTATTCCGGCGACGGAGTCCACCCCTACGGTAAGTATTACAAGACCTGGGGCCAGTGGATAAGGGAACACGTTCCCATGATGGAGACGGTTGTAATTTCAGAATGGTAAGCTTTGGCGGGCAGCGATACGCTGCCCGCCAAATTATTCCGCTGGATACGCGTTCTTCAAAATGCTATTATAAACGGGGTGAGGGTTATGAAAAAAAGAAAATGGATAAAATGGGCGGTTTTAGCGGGGATACCCGCGCTCTTTACCGCCCTGTATTTCATATTTTCGCAGTCTAAAAGCCTTGCGGACACCGCGGTAAAGTGTTTTTCCCGCCCGGTGCGGGACGTGCTCGGGGCAGTAAGCTCTATCATCCCATTTTCCGTTATGGAGGCGGCATACGTCGCCGCGGGGGTCTGGATCCTGATACATATCGGCAGAACGATCTATCTCGCTTTAAGAAAACGCCTCGGGATTAAAAGGCTTCTTTCAAGGGCGGGAGCCGTCCTTCTCGTTATCGCCTATATCTTCTCCGGTTACCTCTCGCTATGGGGTATCGACTACCGATCCTCAAGCTTCTCGGATAAGGAAAACTTCCGCGTCAGTGGGGTCGAGAAGGAGGCGCTTTTCGAGGCGGCTGAGTATTTTACCCGGAAAGCGATGGAGCTTGCCGATACCGTAAAAAGGGACGAAAACGGGCTGTTTTCCGAGGATATCGGCGAATATCTCTCCGCCTGCGGCACACTTTACGATGAGATGGAGGCGAGATTTCCGAGCCTTAAGGCGACAAGCCGCAGACCGAAGCAGATGATTTTTTCCGAGCTTATGAGCATTACGGGCTTCACCGGAGTATACTTTCCGTTTACCGGCGAATCGAACGTAAACGTAAACGAGCCCGCCGCTTTTCTCCCCGCCACGGCGGCCCACGAGCTCGCGCATCAGAGGGGAGTCTACTCCGAGGAGGAGGCAAACTTCATCGGGGTCACGGCGTCGGTGCTCTCGGATATTCCCGCGTACAGGTATTCAGGCTACGTGACGGGCTCTTTATACCTGATGAACGCCGTCTATCGAGCCTCGCCAGAAAAATGGCGGGAGCTAAGAAGCCGCTTCGAGGGCGGTTTCTTAGCGGACTGGCAGTATAATTCCGAATACTGGCAGAGATACGAGAGCAAGGTGAGCGCAGCCTCGGAAAAGGTGTACGATACCTACCTTAAGGCAAACGGACAGGAGGCGGGGATACAGAGCTACGGCGCCTGCGTAAACCACTTGGTTGCGTATTACGAGCTTGGAGGGTATGAGTAAAAAACTCACAAATTT
>ONGN01000006.1 GCA_900317385.1 uncultured Eubacteriales bacterium | reverse complement strand
ACCGATAAAAACAGGCAGGCGTCAGCCGAGCTCTCACAAAAAAAGAGCGAGCTGAGCGGGCTGGCGGCATTTATGCAGGAGGCTGAGGACAGAGAGAGCGCCGCGCTCCGCGAGCTTTCCGCCCACGCGGAAAAGCTTGAAACGACAAAGGCCGAGGCTCGTGAGGTTGACGCCGCAATAGCGAAGACGGAGGAGCGCGAGACCTCGGGCAAGAACGTCGCCGCGGGCTACTCCATGCGTCTTAAATCAAAGCGCGATAAGACCGAGGAGCTAAACGCAAAATGTATGCGCCTCAGAATGGATCATAACGCGCTCAAGAGCCGTATCCAGATTTTGAGCGATATGGAAAGAGACTACGAGGGTTACGGTAAGGCGGTCAAAACCGTAATGCGCGAGGCCAAAAGGGGCACGCTGAACGGCATCCACGCCCCCGTTGCCGAGCTCATAAAGACCCCGGATAAATACGCCCTCGCGATCGAGGTGGCCCTCGGCGCCGCCCTGCAGCAGATCGTTGTCAGCACGGATATCGACGGTAAAGCCGCTATAAATATGCTTGAGCGGCGCGACGGCGGAAGAAACACGTTCATTCCGCTCAACGTAACGCGAGGCTCGCGCCTTAACGCCCCGGGCATCGAAAATGAGGAGGGCTTCGAGGGAATAGCCTCGGACCTCATAAGCTACGATCCCAAATACGAGGGGGTAATGCTTCAGCTTGCGGGACGCACGGCTGTTGTAAAAAACCTCGACTACGCGGTAAAGATAGCGAGGAAGTTTTCACATAAGTTCCGCATTGTCACACTGAACGGTCAGGTCATAAACGCCGGAGGAAGTATGACGGGCGGCAGCGCCCCGTCAAACTCCGGAATACTCTCAAGGGCAAACGAGCTGAAGGCTCTTCAAGAAAAAGAGAGCGGTATGACCGACGAGCTCCAGCGCGCTGAAAACTCGCTTGAGACGGAAAAACGCGCTCTTGCAGCAGCGGAATACGAGCTTAAGACGGCGGAGGATGAGCTTAACGTCTGCCGCGAGGAGCTTGCAAGGCTGAGAGGATCAAAGGAGCATTACGGGCTGCTTATCGCCTCAATAGAGGAGAGAGCGGCTGAACTCAAGAACGAGCGAAGCGGGTCAAGCGAAAGAGCCGCAGAGCTTAAGGCGAGGGCCGACGCCGTTCGGGCTGAGATACTTCGCCTGGAGAAGCTTGAAGAGAGCTCGAGGCTCGAGCTCGAGCGCGAATCCGGCGGAAGAGACGCCCTTTCCGAAAAGAGACGCGAGCTGATGGCGGAGGAGGCTGAGATCAAGGCTGTTATGGCGTCGCTCTCGGCGGAGCGCGAAACTCAGGAGAACGCGATAAAAGAGCTCGACGCTCTGCGCCTCGGACTTGTCGGAGATAAGGAGAAGCAGGCAGAGACGATAGACTCTCTGAAGCTTGAGGCCGATGAGATCGGCAGGAGCATAAGCCTTGACGAGGCAAAGCTTGAGTCACGACGGGCTTCGTCTGAAAGACTGCGGGCAAAGCTCAAGGCTGTTACGGACGAGAGACTGAGGCTCGAGACCGAACGCACGAAAACCGAAAAAGAGTACCGCGACAGGTATCAGAGAATAATCGACCTTGAGAGAGACGCGGCAAGAATAGAGCAGAAGCGCCAGGCCGCCGAGATGGAGGAGAAGACCATCACGGACAAGCTCTGGGACAGCTACGAGCTCACGAGGGCAACTGCCCGCGAGCAGAGGCTTGAGATAGAAAGCTACCCCGCCGCCAAACGCAGAACGGGCGAGCTGAGAAGGTCAATTTCCGCCCTCGGCACTCCAAACCTCGGAGCTATCGAGGAATTTGAAAGGGTCAACACGAGGTATACCTATCTCACCGAGCAGAGGGACGATATCGAAAAGGCGAGAGGCGAGCTTTTGAGCATTATCGCCGATATAACCGGCGAGATGAAGGAGATATTCAAAACAGAGTTTTCGCGGATTAGCGAGAGCTTTAAGGAGACCTTCCTCGAGCTCTTCGGCGGCGGAAGAGCCGCGCTTGAGCTTGAGGACGAGGAGAACATCCTCGACTGCGGTATCGAGATCAAGGTACAGCCTCCGGGCAAGACGCTCAAGACGATAACGCTCCTATCCGGCGGTGAAAAGGCCTTCGTCGCGATAGCTCTGTATTACGCGATACTGAAGATCAGGCCGACGCCCTTCGTCATAATGGACGAGATCGAGGCGGCGCTTGACGAGGCGAACGTAACGAGAACGGCAAACTATATGAGGAAGCTTTCCGATAAAACTCAGTTCCTCGTAATAACCCACCGCCGCGGCACGATGGAAGAGGCCGACATCCTCTTCGGCGTGACGATGCAGGAGCAGGGCGTTTCGAGAGTGCTGAAGATGGACGTCGAAGAGGCTGAAAAAACGATCAGGAAGGGATAAAAGCCCTTCTAAATGAGAAAATAAGGAAAAGGAAAGTACAATGGGCTTTTTTGAGAAAATTAAAAAAGGACTTGCAAAAACTAAAAACAGCATTTCCGCCGCCATTAATTCCACGATCGCCGCCTACACGGGCGAAAACGATGATTTTTACGACGAGCTTGAGGAAGCACTTATCCTGAGCGACGTCGGAGCGGATACGGCGGTCAAGGCCGTCGACCAGCTTCGCGACCTTGCGGATAGAAAGGGCTACCGCGGAGCGGACGGAGTGCGAGAGGGAATGTGCGAGGTGCTGGCGGGTATGCTGCCCTCGGGCGAGACCCTTAATCTCAGTACGAAGCCGAGCGTCATTCTCGTAGTGGGAGTAAACGGCGTCGGTAAAACTACGACTATAGGCAAGCTTGCCATGCTCTTCGTAAACGAGGGCAAAAAGGTCCTCCTCGCTGCGGGCGATACTTTCCGCGCGGCGGCGGCAGAGCAGCTTACCGTTTGGGCGGAGAGAGCGGGCGCTGATATCGTTCGCCACGAGGAGGGCTCCGATCCCGCCGCCGTTGTGTTCGACGCCATTTCTGCCGCTAAGGCGAGAGGCACCGATATCATAATCATCGACACCGCGGGAAGACTGCACAATAAGTCTAACCTGATGAACGAGCTCAATAAGATCAGCAGGGTAATTGACCGAGAGCTTCCGAACGCGGCTAGAGAGACCCTTCTCGTGCTCGACGCAACCACCGGACAGAACGGGCTTACTCAGGCGGAGGCGTTTAAGGACAGCGCCGGACTTACCGGAATAGTTCTCACAAAGCTCGACGGAACGGCAAAGGGCGGAATAGTCTTCGCGATTAACGAAAGACTCGGCGTTCCTGTCAAATTCGTCGGCGTCGGCGAGCAGGCGGACGATCTCATCCCGTTTGACTCGCGTGACTTCGTGGAGGCGCTTTTGAAATGAGGATAGTTTTAGCCTCGAATAACCCCGATAAGCTCAGAGAGGTCAGGGAGATCCTTTCCGGCACAGATATCGAGATCCTGAGCCAGAGAGAGGCCGGGATCCACACCGAGCCGGAGGAGACCGGAACGACCTTTGAAGAGAACGCGAGAATAAAAGCTCTCGCCGCTATGCGCGCATCCGGACTTCCCGCCGTGAGCGACGATTCAGGCATATGCATAAACGCTCTCGGCTCCTGCCCCGGAGTATTCTCATCCCGCTTTTTGGCGGAACTTTCCTATCCCGAAAAGTGTCAGAGAATAATGGAGCTTCTCGAGGGAATTCACGACAGAGGAGCGCATTACACCGCTGCCGCCGTTATGGTCTTTCCCGACGGCAGAGAGATAACCGCCGAGGGGATAGCCGAGGGTGAAATAGCGCACGAGGCAAGGGGAGAGGGCGGCTTCGGCTACGATCCGATCTTCTACCTTCCCGAATACGGCAAAACGATGGCGGAGATATCTGAGGACGAAAAGAACGCACTGAGCCACAGGGGCAAGGCGTTCCGCGCCCTTGCCTCAAAGCTCTGCGAAGAACGAAACTAAGGAGATAAAGATGATAACAAGCTCACAGAGGGCGCAGCTTAAGTCGCTTGCGCATTCCCTCGACCCTGTGGTCATGGTCGGGAAGAACGGCATAACGGAGAACGTCGTACAGGAAGCCGATAATTCACTAAGAGCCCACGAGCTCATAAAGGGCAAGGTGCTTGAGACAGCCCTTATGTCTTCAAAGGAGACCCTTGCCGCCCTCGCTGAGGCGACGGGCGCCGAGCCGGTACAGGCGATCGGCAATAAATTCGTGCTCTACAGGGAAAACCCCGATATACCGCTTGAAAAGCGCATAAGGCTCATAAAGAAATGAACTATCCCGAGCTTGAGGGGCTGAGAACGAAAGCCTACGCCATGCTGAAACCCTCGAGAATAGCCCACGTTGCGGGCTGCGAGGAGGAGGCCGCCCGCCTTGCCTCCAGATGGGGCGCGGACGAGCGGGACGCGAGAATGGCCGCCATAGTGCACGACTGCACGAAGAAGGAGCCGCTTGAGCGCCAGCTTGAGCTATGCCGGGAATACGGGATAAGCCCTGACGAAGATGAGGAGAAAAGCGCGGCGCTTCTTCATTCCAAGACCGGAGCCGCCGTTGCGAAGAGCGTGTTCGGATTAACGGACAGCGTCTGCGAGGCGGTAAAATGGCATACGACGGGAAAGCCGGATATGTCCATCCTTGAGAAGATTATTTACCTTGCCGACTTCATCGAGCCCACAAGATCCTTCGAGGGGCTCGACAGGGTAAGGCTTCTTGCATACGAGGATATCGACAGGGCGATAGCGGAGGCTATGCGCCTAAGCCTTGAGAATATGGGCGAGAGGGGCGTCACACCACACAGAAATACCGTTGACGCACTTGAATATTTAACGGAAAAGATAAAGGACCGGAAAAAATGAAGCTATTCGGATCAAAGAAAAATTCGAGCCATACGCACGAAGCGGCGAAGGGAAGAAAACTTATACTTTTTCTCGTGATTGCCATCGCCGCCGTCGGCATCTTCCTCGTCGGGATAAAGGGAGCGAAGGCTCTCATTAATAAGTATAGAACCACTCCGCCTCCGGTTACTAACAGCGCCGGGGACAACAACTTTGATTTTGACAACGTGGACTATGAGCCTCCGGTAACAGAGCCTGAGCCCGAACCCGTGCCCGATCCCGAGCTCGCCTCTGAGCCCGTCACCGAGCCTGAGCCCGAGCCCGAACCGGAGCCTACCGAGCTTGCTCCGATGAACCTCGATTCCTTCAGGGAGGGGGTTTACACCTTCGCCATACTTGGAAGGGATAAGGTCAGCGGCAGCACGGATACGATAATGGTAGCCACGTTTGACACCGTAAACTGCAAAATGAACGTCGTGAGCATACCGAGAGATACGCTTGTAAACGTATCGTGGACGACGAAGAAGGCGAACACCCTGTATTCATCGGGCGGCAAGGATCATGAGAAATGCGTCAGCGCCCTGAAAACCGGGCTAAAGGAGCTCTGCGGCTTTGAGATCGGCTATTACGTCATTATCGACGTTGAGGCCTTCGTAAAGCTCGTCGACTCAGTCGGCGGCATAACCTTCGACGTGCCGCAGGATATGAACTATGACGACCCCGCGCAGGATCTGCACATACACCTGAAAAAGGGCGAGCAGCTATTAAACGGCACGGACGCCATGGGCCTCGTGAGATTCAGAAAGGGCTACAGCTCCGGCGATATAAGAAGGATAGAGGTGCAGCAGGAGTTTATGTCGGCGGCCTTCGAGCAGATCTTATCCAAGCTTTCTGAGCAGCAGCTCCTGACCCTCGCCGATATATTTATAAACGACGTTGAGACCGATCTCGATATACCGAGCATCGTGTACTTTGCAAACAAGGCGAAGAGCATGACGAAGGATGATTTCACCTTCCAGACCGTCCCCGGGAATTACTACGACAGGTTTACCGTGAACGGACGCGAGGTATCTTACGTCACTATCTACGTCGACCAGTGGCTTCAGATGATAAACGAATACCTTAATCCCACGGCGGAGGAGATAACGAGAAAGAACGTTTCGATCGCCTATAAATCCGGCGGAAACGTCTACGTTACGAGCGGAACGAAGCGCATCTCCTCAAGCTGGGGCAAATAAATAAAGGGGGATATGATAATGCTTACACCTAACGAGATGACAGAAATGATCGTAAAGGCTCTCGATTCAAAAAAGGCGAACGAGATAAAGGTGCTTGAGACGCGCGACGTGACCGTCCTTGCCGACTATTTCGTAATATGCACCGCTACCTCCACCACCCATATCAAATCCCTCTCTGACGAGGTTGAAAAGGTGATGAAGGAAAACGGCGAGCCGCCTCTCCGCGCCGAGGGATACCGAGCGGGCGGCTGGATACTCGTCGATTTCGGCTGCGTCGTAGTGCATATTTTCACGGACGAGGCCAGAAAGTTCTATAATCTTGAGCATCTTTGGCAGGACGCCGCGGTAAAGGATATTTCCGCGCTTATCAAGGATTGAGGAGGTAACTCTTATGAAATACGATTTTCCGAGGATCGAGAAAAAATGGCAGGAGATCTGGGAGAGGGAGAAGCCCTACGCCGCCGTGACCGGCGATAAAAGGCCTAAGTTTTACGGCCTGATCGAGTTCCCCTATCCCTCCGGTCAGGGACTGCACGTAGGCCATCCGAGACCGTTTACGGCGATGGACGTTATCACCCGCAAAAAGAGGATGCAGGGCTATAACGTACTCTATCCCATCGGCTTCGACGCCTTCGGCCTTCCCACCGAAAACTATGCCATCAAGAACCATATACATCCCGCGATAGTCACGAAGAATAACATAGCCCGCTTTACGAGCCAGCTCAAGATGCTGGGCTACGGCTTCGACTGGGACAGAGTCGTGGACACTACGGATCCGAAGTACTATAAGTGGACGCAGTGGATATTCATCCAGCTCTTCAAGCACGGCCTTGCCTACAAGGCTACGATGCCCGTCAACTGGTGCACCTCCTGCAAGTGCGTGCTTGCGAACGAGGAGGTCGTGGACGGCGTCTGCGAGAGGTGCGGAAGCCCCGTTATCCGCAAGGAAAAGAGCCAATGGATGCTGAAGATAACCGAGTACGCCCAGAGGCTTATCGACGACCTCGACGAGGTGGACTATATCGAGCGCGTCAAGATCCAGCAGAAGAACTGGATCGGCAGATCGACCGGAGCTGAGGTCAAATTCACCGCAACGAGCGGCGACGAGATCGTAGTTTTCACCACGAGACCGGATACCCTCTTTGGCGCTACCTATATGGTGCTCTCTCCCGAGCACGCCCTCGTTAAGAAGTGGCTACCCGCGCTTGAGAACGCAGATGAGGTCAAGGCGTATCAGGCCGCGGCCGCCTCCAAGTCCGATATGGAGCGCACCGAGCTTAACAAGGAGAAGACGGGCGTTGAGCTCAAGGGCGTCCGCGCGATAAACCCCGTAACCGAGAAGGAGATACCGATATATATCTCCGATTACGTCCTTTCAACCTACGGCACGGGCGCTATCATGGCCGTACCGGGCCACGACGACCGCGACTGGGAGTTTGCGAAGAAATTCGGCATCGACATTATCGAGGTCGTCGCCGGAGGCGACGTTACTAAGGAAGCTTATACGGTCAAGGACGATACCGGAATAATGGTAAACTCCGGCTTTTTGAATGGGCTTACCGTAAAGGACGCTATCCCCGCCATGATTAAGTGGCTCGGCGAAAAGGGAATAGGCGAGGCGAAGGTCAATTACAAGCTTCGCGACTGGGTATTCTCCCGCCAGAGATACTGGGGAGAGCCTATCCCCCTCGTAAACTGCGAAAAATGCGGCTGGGTGCCCGTGCCCGAAGCACAGCTTCCCGTTGAGCTGCCGAACGTCGACAGCTACGAGCCCACGGACGACGGCGAGAGCCCCCTCTCCAAGATGACCGACTGGGTCAACACCACCTGCCCCTGCTGCGGCGGCGCCGCGAAGAGGGAGACCGACACCATGCCCCAGTGGGCGGGCTCAAGCTGGTACTTCCTCCGCTATATGGACCCGCACGACGATGATTTCGCGGTCAGCTCCGAGGCAGAGCAGTACTGGGGACCCGTAGACTGGTATAACGGCGGTATGGAGCATACGACACTCCACCTGCTTTACAGCCGTTTCTGGCATAAATTCCTCTACGATATCGGCGTCGTGCACACCAAAGAGCCCTACGCCAAGCGCACGAGCCACGGAATGATCCTCGGCGAGGGCGGAGAGAAGATGTCAAAGTCCCGCGGCAACGTCGTAAACCCCAACGATATCGTGGATCAGTACGGCGCTGATACGATGCGCCTGCATATAATGTTCATCGGCGACTTCGAGAAGGCCGTTAGCTGGTCTAACGAGGCGGTGAAGGGCTCGAAGCGCTTCCTTGACCGCTGCTGGAACCTGATGGATCAGGCGTCTGACGCGGAGGGCTACTCCAAGAAGAACGAGGCCGTTATCCACCGCACGATCAAGAAGGTCACCGAGGATATCGACGGGCTCAAGATGAATACCGCTATTGCCGCCCTTATGGCTATGGTGAACGAATTCTATCAGAACGGCTGTACGAGGGGAGACCTCAAGGCTCTTATCCTTATGCTCAGCCCCTTCGCCCCGTTTATTGCTGAGGAGATGTGGGAGCTCACCGGCTACGCGGAAAAGACCGGCAAGATGGCGATGCAGAACCCCTGGCCGGAGTTCGACGAGGCGAAGACCGTTGCCTCCGAAAAGGAGATAGCCGTTCAGGTGAACGGAAAGCTCCGCTGCACTGCCGTTGTGCCAGTCGACGCTTCCGACGACGTCGTGCTCGATATCGTAAAGAATACCGAGAAGATAGCCTTTGCCCTTCAAGCTAACGATATCGTTAAGACGATAGTAGTCAAAAACAAGCTCGTAAACCTCATAATGAAGCCGAAAGCCTAAGCTGTAAACCGCGCCCTTCGCTTGCGAAGGGCGCATTTTGACGCTCGAGATTAACTTTTTACGAAAACGCAACCTAAAATAACATTTTTGCAAGTTTGTATATGTTTACTATTTTGTCAGAACAAAGTATAATTACCGCCGTGAGGTGATCAGATGAGTCTTGATTTTTCGATGCTTAAGGCATACAGGAAGAAAAACGGATACACGCAGGACGATATCGCGGAAAAGCTCGGAGTCTCCCGTCAGGCTGTGGCAAAGTGGGAGAGGGGAGAGTCGGTCCCCGATATCGAGAGCGTAGTATCGCTTGCCGGAATATACGGAGTTACGGTCGATCTTCTGATAAAGAACTCGCAGTCCTCCGAAAAAGGGCAGCAGTATATGTTCGGCCTTGTGAAGCTTAACGATAAGGGGCAGATAACGCTTCCGGTCGAGTGCAGAAGGGTTTTCGGCATAGAGCCCGGAGACCTAATTCTGGTGCTCGGCGACACGGATAAGGGTATCGCCCTTGTAAAAATGGAAGGAGAGGACGTAAAATTATGAGCGCAGTGATTACAAAGGGACTGACAAAACGTTACGGGAAAAAGACAGCTGTCGATCATATCGACCTTGAGATAAACGACGGCGAGCTCTTTGCCCTGCTCGGCGTAAATGGAGCGGGCAAGACCACTACCGTGCGTATGCTGACCTGCCTTTCCGAGCCGCACGAGGGTGAAGCTCTCGTAAACGGACACAGCGTGCTTACCGAAAAGGACGCGGTCAAGGCGGTCGTCGGTATCTCGCCGCAGGATACAGCCGTAGCCGAGAAGCTCACCGTTCGCGAAAACCTTGAGCTGATGGCGAAGGTCGCTGGCTTCTCAAAGGAGAAGATCGAGGAAAAGGTCAGCGAGATGATCGAATGCTTCGATATGGAAGAGGTCGAAGATTCCCGCGCCAAGACCCTTTCGGGCGGCTGGAAGCGCAAGCTATCTATCGCTATGGCTCTTATATCCGAGCCGAAGGTGCTGTTTTTGGACGAGCCGACCCTCGGCCTCGACGTGCTTGCAAGGCGCGAGCTTTGGCGCGCCATTGAAGCGCTCAAGGGAAGGATGACGATAGTTCTCACCACCCACTATATGGAAGAGGCGGAGATGCTCTCCGACAGGATAGCCATAATGGTAAAGGGCAGGATCGCCGCCCTCGGCACGCTCGCCGAGATCGAAGCGATAGCCGGAAAATCGGGGCTTGAAGATTCGTTTATTGAGATCGCAGACAGAGCGAAGGGAGGAAAGTAATATGAAAAGAGCTTGGGCTTTTGCCGAAAGAAACGTCAAGGAGGTCCTTCGCGACCCGCTGAGCTATATTTTCTGCATCGGATTTCCCCTCGTTATGCTCGTAATAATGACCCTCGTCAATCAAAGCATACCCAAAGAGTCGGGTATGACTATATTCAGGATAGACAGACTCTCCGGCGGCGTAGCCATCTTCGGACAGACCTTCGTTATGCTCTTCGCCGCCCTCTGCGTTGCGGGCGACAGGAGCGGGAGCTTCCTCGTAAGAATGTACGCGACCCCGATGAAGAGCCGTGACTTTGTATTTGGCTACATAATACCTTTGCTTTTAATAGCCGTTATCCAGTGCGCTTTCACGATGGCAGCTTCCCTTATAATCTCGCTTATAACCGGTGTTGAGCTCAGCATTGCGGGTCTTCTCATCGCAATCGTGGTATCGCTGCCCTCGGCAGTTATGTTTATTGGCTTCGGACTTTTATTTGGCACTCTGTTCAACGAGAAGGCAGCGCCGGGCCTTTGCTCGATAATCATCTCCCTCGGATCATTCCTCGGCGGAATTTGGTTTGACCCGGAGATGACCGGCGGCGTGCTTCTGAAGATATGCAGATGCCTGCCTTTCATTTACTCCGTAAAAAGCGTCCGCTCAGCCATAGCCCTGAACTTCGGTTACGAGGAGTTCTGGCTCCCGCTCATCGTCGTGATCGGCAGCGCGATAGTTATTTCTGCCCTCGGTGCTCTCGCATTCAGAAGAAGGATGAGAGCCGACCTGTCGTAAAAATCACGACCCGGATAAAAAAATCATTGACAATTCCCCCTCAAGAAACTATAATACTAACGTTGTTTATAGGGTAATTTTGCCCTATCCGCAAAAAAGAGAAGTTTATTCGTCGGAGGGAGGGAAGAAAGATGAGCGAAGTCCACGTCAAGGAAAACGAGTCTCTGGACAGTGCTCTTAAGAGATTTAAGAGAAACTGCGCCAAGGCAGGCGTCCTCGCAGACCTCCGGAAGAAGGAATATTACCAGAGCCCCAGCGTCAAGCGCCGCAAGAAGTCTGAGGCAGCACGCAAGAACAAGAACAAGAGATATTATTAAAATCCAAATGGCCGAAATTCCCTTGCGTTAGCTCGGTAATTTCGGTCATACTCTTTATGTAAACGCTGATTAAATGCCGCTTCGGCACTTTGCGGTCCTTTTCCGCCGCAACTTTGTCTCAAAATCTTGAAATACATAAAGTATTCCTGCGATTTTTCGCCTTCGTTGCGACAAAAAATTCCTCGCAAATCGCTCTTGCGGAATTAATCATCGTTTACTGTTAGAATAATATAAGGGTGATGAAAAATGCCTGAAAAGTATCAGATAGTCAAAAAAGAGGAGCTTACCCCCGATATAGTTCGGGTATCAGTTTACGCCCCTCTCGTGGCAAAGAAAGCTAAACCCGGCCAGTTTATCATACTGAGAACTGACGAGAGGGCGGAGAGAATACCGCTTACCATTTCAAGCTGCGGCGAGGACGGGAGCGTCAGCGTCGTCGTTCAGAAGGTGGGCGACAGCACTCTTACCCTCGGCGAGATGAACGAGGGCGACTGCCTGCGCGACTTCGTTGGTCCGCTCGGCGTTCCTACTGAGATCGAGTCCTCCGGCAAGGTCGCCGTCATCGGCGGCGGTCTCGGCTGCGCCATAGCGCTTCCCGTTGCCAAGGCTATGCACGACGCCGGCTGCGACGTCGATCTTATCGGCGGCTTCCGTTCCAAGAGCTTCGTAATTCTTGAGAATGAGATGAAGACGGCTTCAAATAATCTCTATATCTGCACCGACGACGGCAGCTACGGATTTAACGGAATGGTAACGGCTCAGCTCAAGGAGCTGATTGATTCCGGCGTCAAGTACGACAGAGTATTCGCCGTCGGTCCGCTTATTATGATGAAATTCGTCTGCAAACTGACGAAGGAATACGATATACCGACAATGGTTTCTATGAATCCCATTATGATCGACGGCACGGGTATGTGCGGCTGCTGCCGCGTTACCGTAGGCGGCCAGA
This sequence comes from uncultured Eubacteriales bacterium, assembly GCA_900317385.1. Classification (GTDB taxonomy): domain Bacteria; phylum Bacillota; class Clostridia; order Oscillospirales; family Oscillospiraceae; genus RUG626. The sequence continues at coordinate 20,754 of ONGN01000006.1, read as the reverse complement.
TGAAGTTCGCCTGCGTAGACGGGCCTGACTTCGACGGACACCAGGTAGATTTTGATGAGACGATGGCGCGCGCCGCGACCTATCGCGAATTTGAGCAGCAGCGCCGCAGAGACCATAATTGCCGACTGGAGGGAATGAAGAATGCCTAATATGTCGATGAATAAAACTCCGGTCAAAGAGCAGGACCCGAACGTAAGGAACAAGAACTTCCTTGAGGTAAACCTCGGCTATACGGATGAGGAGGCAAGGGAGGAGGCGGCTCGCTGCTTAAACTGCAAGAATCCTCTCTGTATGGAGGGCTGCCCGGTTTCCGTTCCAATCCCCGCCTTTATACAGAAGGTGCTCGAGGGCGATAACGCGGGAGCTTACGCGACCATATCCACGGCGAACGCCCTACCCGCCGTCTGCGGCAGAGTATGCCCGCAGGAGAGCCAGTGCGAGGGAAGGTGCATCAGGGGCAAAAAGGGCGAGCCCGTAGGCATCGGCAGACTTGAGAGATACGTCGCCGACTGGGCGATAAAGAACGGAACTAAGGGAGCGGACCTCGCCCCCGCGAACGGGAAAAGGGTAGCCGTTATCGGCTCCGGCCCGTCCGGACTCACCTGCGCGGGAGAGCTTGCGAAGAAGGGCTACGACGTTACTATATTCGAGGCCTTCCACGTAGCGGGCGGAGTGCTGAGCTACGGAATACCCGAGTTCCGCCTTCCGAAGAGCATTGTAGAGAAGGAAGTATCCAATCTTGAGAAAATGGGCGTAAAAATCGAACTCAACGTGGTCGTCGGCAAGACGGTCACTATCGACGAGCTTTTGGAGGAAGAGGGCTTCGACGCCGTTTTCATCGGCTCCGGAGCGGGCCTTCCGCAGTTTCTGAAGATACCCGGCGAGGGACTTGTAGGCATCTTCTCAGCAAACGAGTACCTCACCCGCATCAATCTGATGAAGGCTTACCTGCCCGATAACCCCACGCCGATCTATAAGAGCGAGAAGGTCGTAGTAGTCGGCGGCGGCAACGTCGCCATGGACGCCGCCCGCTCCTCAAAGCGTATGGGCGCGGACGTGCATATCGTCTACCGCCGCGGCGAGGAGGAGCTTCCCGCGCGAAAGGAAGAGGTGCACCATGCGAAGGAAGAGGGTATAGTCTTTGACCTCCTCTGCAATCCCGTCAGGATAAACGGAGATGAGAAGGGCAGAGTAAAGAGCGTGACCTGCATCCGTATGGAGCTCGGAGAGCCCGACGAGAAGGGCCGCCGCCGTCCCGTTCCTATCGAGGGCAGCGAATTTGATATAGAGGCGGATACTGTCATCGTATCCATCGGAACGAGCCCGAACCCGCTTATCCGCACCACCACCGAGGGTCTTGAGGCGAACAAGCACGGCTGCATCACGACCGCTGAGGACGGCTCCACGAGCCGCGAGGGCATCTTCTGCGGAGGCGACGCCGCGACAGGCGCCGCGACCGTAATTCTCGCGATGGGCGCCGGTAAACGCGCCGCAAAATCGATTGACGAGTATCTGAGCAATAAATAAACCGTTCCCGGGGCTTGTGTGATAGACAAGACCCCGGGAATTTGTTTAAGAAAAAATAGAAAATAATTATTGACAAATCCGGCCTTCTTAGTTATAATAACCCTTGCCGTTTCCGAAAGGAAAGTTGAGGGAGCTTAGCTCAGCTGGTTAGAGCGCCTGCCTTACAAGCAGGAGGTCACAGGTTCGAGCCCTGTAGCTCCCACCACAATACGGCCGAGTAGTTCAGTTGGTTAGAACGCCAGCCTGTCACGCTGGAGGTCGAGGGTTCGAGCCCCTTCTCGGTCGCCATTTGCCCAGGTAGCTCAGTTGGTAGAGCAGCGGACTGAAAATCCGCGTGTCGTTGGTTCGATTCCGACCTTGGGCACCATTTGCGGCTTTAGCTCATCTGGTAGAGCGCCACCTTGCCAAGGTGGAGGTAGCGAGTTCGAGCCTCGTAAGCCGCTCCACAAAAGCCGCCGCGATCATAAATCTGTTCGCGGCGGCATATTATTAAAAAGCCAATACGGTGGCATAGCCAAGTGGTAAGGCAAGGGTCTGCAAAACCCTGATTCCCCGGTTCAAATCCGGGTGCCACCTCCATGAAAAAACCTTTTGTCATTCGACAAAAGGTTTTTTCAATGAAGTCGCCCCTTGCGGGGCTAATGAAGGAATGAAGACGCTTCGCTAATGAAGACGCTCTTTCTGAGCTAATTGTTAAAAAAGGGCGACTTTGCTTCGTTAGGCGGCAGCGCCGCCGTCTTCATTAAGCGCTTTGCGCTTGCTTCATTAGGGCGTAAGCCCGCCTTCATTAAAACTCTCATTCTACATTTGTATTGATAAATTGCTATTCTTTTAGTACAATAATACTGGAGGTGCAGTTTTATGCGAAACGACGAGCTTTCAAATCAGTCGATTGACTTTGCTGTTTCAATCGTCAACCTTGTAAAGGACCTGAAAGCAAACCATGAATCTGTTATTTCAAATCAGATTGGCAGAAGCGGCACATCGATCGGGGCAAATATCTGCGAAGCGCAATATGCGCACGGTAAAGCCGATTTTATTGCAAAACTGCAAATTGCTTTAAAAGAGGCAAATGAAACCGGCTATTGGCTTGAACTGCTGAATAGAACCGGTTATCTGACCGATGCCCAATACAAGGCACTTGACTCTGCTTGTACGAGTATTCGCGTTATGCTGATTTCCTCCATAAACACGGTAAAGCAGAACACATAGCAACATTGCACACTTCACGAAAGAAGGTACCGAATATGAAAAAACTACTATCCGTTTTTCTCGTATTTTTAATGCTTCTGTCCGGGGTAACGATTATCTCATCTGCTGAGGGCGAGCTCCCGTTCGAGCTTACCGCCCCTCAGAACGTTTACGCGAAATGGCTTGAGGGTGGCGATTCTCCCACGACCGTTCAGTTTGCCTACAGCCTTACAAACGAGATGACTGCTTTTTTCAAAGACAGGGATGAGGCGGCAATCAACGGAACGATCGATTCGTTTATGTCAAAATACGACTATGACGAGATCTGGATGTCTTGCCAGATAGACTGGGCGATAGACGACGTTCAAGATCCGGTCAGCGGGTGGCACTATACGCAGTACTGGGACGGGAGCAGCGAGCGATCAATCGGATATGACGATGATTGGCACATTCGCGTAAGCGCGTGGGACGAAACTGACGTTTGGCTCAACAACGCAACGGAAACGGTTCAGGAAGCCTGGATACTTCGCGGCGTTACGACTTCGTCGTTTTACGGAGACCCCGAGCAGAACACCCCGGGCATCAAGGATCAGCTCATACCCGACCAGTATTCTTACGACGAGAGCGAAGAGAGGCTTGCCATAGACTTTTCCGAGCACACGGCGTATTTCCGCGCCCGCTTCGTAGTCACCACGAGAGACGAGAACGTGGATAAATATTATTATTCCGATTGGTCAAACGTCTGCTCCGTGGGAAAGAATGCGGAGCTGCTCGAGCCCCTTACGAAGAGGGATCTCAAGGCGCCCGTTATCACCGCCCTTCGTATGACAGATAAGACGTTTAACGATAACCCTGTCGTAGCTTTTACGCTGACCGTTCCGGACGAGCTTGCCGAGATGGCGTCGAGGGTCGCGGCCTCGGGCGGCGCGATATATATTGAGACCGAGGCGCGGGTCAAGGGTGACGCCGAGTGGACGATCATGGGCAACACCGACCGCGAGGTCAAGGCGGGCGAGCTTGAATGCGCCCTTCTCAGCCTTGTGAACAGCGAGCGCACAAGTATCCCTGCTGATACCGAGATCGAGCTGCGCTGCCGCTATTACTGCTATCAGCAGGGTTTAGACGATATCTACTCCGATTACTCCAAGGTAATATCCTTCGGCACCGACGAGATCAGCGAGGGCGGAAGCGAAACAACGGGCGAAGTCGGAGAAACCGCTGAAGCAGAGGATAAATGCCCGATATGCGGCTTCTGCCCGCGCCCTCTTGGACTTTGTATCTTCATCTGGCTTGCAATAATCGCCGTTATAGTTGTGGTTATTATAATCATCGCAAAGAGCAGGGGCAAGAATAAGAAACAGAGCTGAGAATTACGCGCAAATTACTCCCATAAAGCGAATTTTATCCGCTTTTTTTCTGCATTTAGCCTAATTGACATTTTATCCCGCTGTGTTATACTCAAAATTGAAGATAAGAGCGCCCCGACAAAACATTATTTTGCCGGGGCTCATTTTTTAAGGGGGATAACTATGGAGTACAAAACCGATATCGAGATTGCCCAGGCCGCCACACCGGAGCACATTACAAAGATCGCCGATAAATGCGGGATTCCCGCCGAGCTCGTCGAGCAGTACGGCTCGAATAAGGCCAAAATAAGCCTTGACCTTCTGAACAGGCTCCAGTCCAAGGAGAACGGAAAGCTCATTCTCGTTACGGCAATAACGCCCACTCCCGCGGGCGAGGGAAAGACGACCACCACCGTCGGCCTCGGCGACGCTTTGAAGAAGATCGGCAAGAACGTCGTTATCGCCCTGCGTGAGCCCTCTCTCGGCCCCGTGTTCGGAGTAAAGGGCGGAGCCGCCGGCGGCGGATACGCTCAGGTAATCCCGATGGAGGATATCAATCTCCATTTTACCGGCGATTTCCACGCTATCGGCGCGGCAAATAACCTGCTTGCCGCTATGATTGACAACCATATCTATCAGGGCAACGAGCTTAATATCGACCCCAAGCGCATCACCTGGCGCCGCTGCGTCGATATGAACGACAGGCAGCTTCGCAACGTGATCGACGGTCTCGGCGGCAGAACGAACGGAGTTCCCCGCGAGGACGGATATGACATAACCGTAGCGAGCGAGGTCATGGCGGTATTCTGCCTCTCAAGGGATATCTCCGATCTAAAGCGCAGGATCGCGAATATCATAATCGGCTATACCTATGACGGAGAGCCCGTCACCGCCGGAGATCTGAAGGCTGAGGGCGCAATGACGGCACTTCTTAAGGACGCGCTCAAGCCCAATCTCGTTCAGACTCTCGAGCATACTCCCGCCTTCGTCCACGGCGGCCCGTTTGCCAATATCGCTCACGGGTGCAACAGCGTTATCGCCACCAGGATGGCTCTTAAGCTCGGCGATTACTGCGTTACCGAGGCGGGCTTCGGCGCCGATCTCGGAGCCGAAAAGTTCCTCGATATAAAGTGCCGAGCCGCAGGTCTCAAGCCCTCCGCCGTCGTCATCGTGGCTACCGTAAGAGCTCTCAAGATGCACGGCGGCCTTGACAAGAAGGAGCTGGGCACCGAAGACCTTGCCGCCCTCGAAAAGGGACTTCCCAACCTTCTCAGGCACGTTGAGAATATAACCAAGGTTTACGGCCTTCCCGCCGTCGTCGCGATAAACCGCTTCCCCCTCGATACCGAGGCCGAGCTTGAGCTCGTCCGAGCCAAATGCGCCGAGCTCGGCGTGAACGTCGCGCTCAGCGAGGTGTGGGCAAAGGGCGGAGACGGCGGCATTGAGCTTGCAAACGAGGTCGTAAGGCTCTGCGAGGAGCCCTCAGATTTCCGCTTCTCCTATGAGTCCGAGCTCAGCATCAGGGAGAAAATCGAGGCCGTTGCGAAGAAGATATACCATGCCGACGGCGTTGACTTTACCGGCACAGCGCCGAGAGAGCTCAAGGAGCTTGAAAAGCTCGGCTTTTCCGGCCTTCCGGTCTGTATGGCGAAGACGCAGTACAGCTTTTCCGACAATCAGAAGCTTTTAGGCGCGCCCGAGGGCTTCCGCATCTCCGTCCGCAAGCTCAAGGTCTCCGCCGGAGCTGAGTTCATCGTCGCCCTCACCGGAGACATTATGACAATGCCCGGACTTCCGAAAAAGCCCGCCGCCGAGAATATCGACGTCGATGAAAACGGCGTAATCAGTGGGCTGTTTTGATATGAAAAACCTCACCGCTGAAGAATTTACCGCCGCTCTCGCGGCGAAGGAGCCCGTGCCCGGGGGCGGGGGAGCGGCCGCGCTATGCGGCGCTCTCAGCGCAGCCCTGGGCTCGATGGTCATAAACTATACGCTCGGAAAGAAAAAATACGCCGAGTATGAGGCAGAGCTTTCTGCACTACTTGACGAGTGCGGCAGCCTCAGAATAAGATTTCTCGAGCTTATAGATGAGGACGCGGAGGCCTTTGAGCCTTTAAGCCGGGCGTACGGAATCCCAAAGGATGATCCCGAGAGGGAAGAGAAGCTTGAGCTCTGCCTTAATAACGCGGCCCGCGCTCCGCTTGAGATGGCGAGACTAGCCGCGAGAACGGCTGAGATTTCCGCTTTGCTTTGCGAAAAGGGAAGCACGCTTATGATATCCGACGCGGGCTGCGCTGCGGCTCTTGCAAAGGCCGCAGCCGAATGCGCCGCGCTGAACGTGAAGGTAAATACGAGACTTATGAAGAACCGAGAGACGGCAGTCGCGCTGAACGCTGAGATCGAAAGCATTTTGGAAAAGGCGTCGGCAGAGGCCGAGAGCGTGCTCCTCTCCGTTTCGGAAAGGCTTGGATGAAATGACGGTAAGAGAAGCTGAAAAAAGAGACATTCCACGTCTTATCGACCTGCTTGAGGCCGTGCACTATACCCACCACCTGCTGAGACCTGATATTTTTACGGAGAAGGGGAGAAAGTATTCGGAGCCCGATCTTATAAAAATCCTCAGTGATGAGAATAAAAGAGTCTTCGTCTGCGAAGCTGACGGCGACGTCGTAGGCTACGCCTTTTGCGTAATAAAGCGTTTTATTGATCCCATGGTTTACCCGATGACTGAGTTCTATGTCGACGATATATGCGTTGACGAGAGTGTGAGACGCGGCGGTGTTGCAACCGCGCTTTTCGAGAGAATAAGAGCCGAGGCTGAGAAGATTGAAGCCGACCGGATAACCCTTAACGTTTGGGAGGGAAACGACCCCGCCCGCAGGTTTTATGAGAAGATGGGTATGACGGTAATGAAAACAATGATGGAAATAAATTTGCGAAAATGAGAAAATTGATATTGACAAACAGATTTTTTCTGTTATAATCAATTACGCTCTTCGCGGGAGTGCTGGAATAGGTAGACAGGCACGTTTGAGGGGCGTGTGTCAATAGGCGTGTGAGTTCAAGTCTCATCTCCCGCACCAAGAAAAAAGCAGTGATTTGTTTTTCAAATCACTGCTTTTTTCAATGATGTTTGCCCTGCCGGGCAAATGATGCAGCCTTCGGCAATGATGCCGCTTCGCTGATGATGTGTCCTGCGGGAGAATAGGTGTACGTTTATAGGTGAAGAAATGGATAGAGTAATAGGCAAAAGGGTAAAAGGAATAGTAGATCGTCCCATCGGAAGCGCTCATCCGAACGATCCGGAAATGATTTATCCGATCAATTATGGATATGTTGAAGGGCTATTTGCAGAGGACGGAGAAGAACAGGACGTATATATATTAGGACCGGATAAACCGATAAAAGCATTTGAGGGCGTTGTGATTGCTGTTTACCATCGCTTCAATGATGTGGAAAGTAAATGGATCGTGTCATTAGACGGCAAAGATTATTCCGACGAAGAGATAATGCAGGCAATCCGGTTTCAGGAGCAATATTTTGAAGGGGAATTAGCTCGGTAACTTCTTCGTATCATATTGGCGAACCTATTACTTTTTTCGTTTAATACGCTACCGCGGAGATAAAGACTATGATCAAGCTTAAGTACGGAAACACAAACACCTTTTTTATACAGGAAGGCAGCGGCCTCGTGGTTGATACCGACTATGCGGGAACGCTGCCGCCTTTTTATAAGGCGATAAAGCAAAACAACATCAGAGTAAAAGACATTGGATATGTTTTGGCTACGCACTATCATCCCGACCACATGGGAATCGTCGGCGAGCTGGTGAGGCAGGGGGTAAAGCTTCTTCTGATCGACGCGCAACGGGATTTCGTACATTTTTCGGACGCCATTTTTGAAAGAGACGGATTGCCTTATGTACCGATAGATGAAACGCGGGCGACTGTCATATCCTGCGGGGAAAGCAGAGCTTTCTTGTCAATTATCGGCATTCACGGCGAGATAATTCACACCCCAAGTCATAGCGAGGACAGCGTTTCGCTTGCTTTAGACGACGGCGATTGCTTTGTCGGCGACCTCGATCCAATCGAGTATATCGGGGCGTATCAAGATAACCGGGCGCTGAAAAGCGACTGGGAACACATACTTTCTTTAAATCCGAAGAGGATATTCTATGCACACAGACCCGAAAAGATAATGGAATATAAGAGCACCGCTTACCTTTCAAGGTGATCGGTTTTTCTATCAGGCAAAAAAATTTCGGCAAAAGCCGAAGCTTCGCCGAAAAAACTATTGACAATTAAATTCTGTACTGGTAAAATAAATTGATATTGCGCTGTAATAACGCTAATTTCCTTTGTAACTAACGTTAGTATAGCACAAAACCGATAAAAATCAAGCGCATTACCGGGAAATGATGCAACCGCGCCGGGCGTATCATTTTCCGTCAGATTACGTGAAGGAGTGAAGCCAGTTGCCTAAGGACGTATGGTATGGCAAAACGCTGAGAAAGAGCTTTGCCAAATCGGTGGAGATTCAGGATATGCCTGATCTTCTTGAGATCCAGAGAGATTCCTATAAGTGGTTTTTGGACACGGGGCTGCGCGAGGTATTCAAGGACGTAGCCGCGATCACCGACTACAGCGGGAACCTCGAGCTCAGTTTCATCGACTACAAGATGGACGATCCCCCCAAGTATTCCGTTGAGGAGTGCAAGGCGAGGGACGCTACGTATGCCGCTCCCCTCAAGGTCAGCGTCTGCCTCCGCAATAAGGAGACGGAAGAGATCAAGGAGCAGGAGATATTCATGGGCGATTTCCCGCTCATGACAGAGGGCGGCACGTTCGTTATAAACGGCGCGGAGCGCGTGGTCGTTTCGCAGATCGTCCGTTCCCCCGGCGTCTATTATGAAAAGAACGTGGACAAGACGAATCAGCCCGTTTACGCCACAACTGTTATACCCTACAGGGGAGCGTGGCTCGAGTATGAGACCGATTCCCAGGATATGTTCAACGTCCGCATAGACAAGAACCGCAAGCTCCCGATCACCTGCTTCCTCCGCGCTATCGGCAGAAGGACGGACGAGCCCTATACCTGGCTCACCGCCACCGGAGCTGAGGCCGGCTGCGTTACGAACGAGCAGCTTAAGGAGGTCTTTGGCGAGGACGAGCGCATCGTCTCCACGATAGAGAAGGACGGCTGCGTAAGCCGCGAGGATTCTCTTTTAGAGATCTACCGCAGGCTTCGCCCCGGCGATCCCCCCACGGTCGATTCCGCCGAGACCCTGATCTTCAACCTCTTCTTCGACCCCAGAAGGTACGACATATCCACCGCCGGCCGCTATAAGTACAATAAGAAGCTCGCGGTATGGACGAGAATAGTCGGAAAGCAGCTCACAAGGCCGGTAGCCGACCTTATGACGGGCGAGATAATCGCCGACGCTGGCGAGACCGTTACCCGCGAGAGAGCGGAAGAGCTTGACAGACTCGGCCTTTTAGAGGTCTACGTTAAGGGCGACAGCGGCAAGGAGATCAAGTGCTTCGGAAACGGAATGGTATGGCTTGACCGCTTCGTCGACTTCGATCCCGCCGAGCTCGGCATAAAGGAGAGAGTCCGCTGGATCGTCCTCAAGGGACTTCTTGAGAATTATTCGGGCGACGAGCTCAAGGACGCCATCCGCCTTAATATCGACGACCTCGTACCTAAGTTCATTATCCCCGACGATATTTACGCCACGGTCAATTACCTCGGCAACCTTGCTCACGGCGCGGGCGAGGCCGACGATATCGACCACCTCGGCAACCGCCGCATGCGTTCCGTCGGCGAGCTGCTTCAGAATCAGTTCAGAGTCGGCTTCTCCAGAATGGAGCGCGTTATCCGCGAGCGCATGACGCTTCAGGATCTCGACGTTGTCACTCCGCAGAGCCTTATAAATATCCGCCCTGTGACTGCGGCGATCAAGGAGTTCTTCGGCTCCAGCCCGCTTTCCCAGTTTATGGATCAGACGAACCCCCTCGCCGAGCTCACGCATAAGCGCAGGCTTTCCGCACTCGGCCCCGGCGGTCTCTCCCGTGACCGCGCATCCTTCGACGTCCGCGACGTTCACTACAGCCACTACGGCCGTATGTGCCCGATCGAGACCCCTGAAGGCCCGAACGTCGGACTTATATCCTACCTCGCGTCTTACGCGAAGGTAAATGAGTACGGCTTTATGATCGCCCCCTATCAGAAGGTCGACAAGGCCACCGGCAGGGTCACCGATCAGGTCGATTACCTCACTGCCGATCAGGAGGACCGCTTCGTAGTCGCTCAGGCTACCGAGCCCCTTGATGAGAACGGCTGCTTCGTAAACCAGAGAATCGTCTGCCGTCACCGTGACGAGATCGTTGAGGTCGACAAGAGCCGCGTTGACTACGTAGATATCTCACCGCGTATGATGGTATCCGTCGCCTCCGCGATGATACCCTTCCTTGAGAACGACGACGGTAACCGAGCCCTGATGGGAGCTAACATGCAGCGTCAGGCCGTGCCTCTTCTCACCACCGAGGCCGCCATCGTAGCCACCGGAATCGAGCACAAGTGCGCGGTGGACTCCGCCGTTGTGGTCGTAGCCGAGGGCGACGGCGTCGTGACTTACGTTGACGCGAACTGCGTTACCGTTAAGTACGACTCAGGGGATATAAAGGATTACCACCTTATAAAATTCGCCAGATCCAACCAGGGCACCTGCATCAACCAGCGCCCCGTCGTCGAGGTCGGCGAGAGGGTAAGCTATAAATCCGTCCTTGCCGACGGTCCTGCTACCTCTAACGGAGAGATCAGCCTCGGAAAGAACCTCCTCGTCGGATTTACGACGTGGGAAGGCTACAACTACGAGGACGCCATACTGCTTAACGAGCGCCTTGCCATGGAGGACGTCTTCACGTCCATCCACATCGAGGAGCACGAGATCGACGCCAGAGATACCAAGCTCGGACCCGAGGAGATAACCCGCGACATCCCGGGCGTTGGCGAGGACAGCCTCAAGTATCTCGACGAGCGCGGAATCATCTCCATCGGCGCTGAAGTTCATGCCGGCGATATCCTTGTCGGAAAGGTCACGCCCAAGGGCGAGACCGATCTTACCGCTGAGGAAAGGCTTCTCAGAGCCATCTTCGGCGAGAAGGCGAGAGAGGTCCGCGATACTTCCCTTAAGGTGCCTCACGGCGAGAGCGGCATAGTCGTCGACGTAAAGGTATTCACCCGCGAGAACGGCGACGAGCTGAGCCCCAGCGTGAACGAGGTCGTCCGCGTTTATATCGCTCAGAAGCGCAAGATCTCCGTGGGCGATAAGATGGCGGGCCGCCACGGAAACAAGGGCGTCGTATCCCGCATCCTCCCGAAGGAGGATATGCCCTACCTGCCCGACGGCACTCCGCTCGATATCGTTCTTAACCCGCTCGGCGTTCCTTCCCGTATGAACATCGGTCAGGTCCTCGAGGTACACCTCGGCTACGCCGCTCAGGCTCTCGGCTGGAAGGTCGCCACACCGATATTCAACGGCGCCAAGGAGTCCGAGATCCGCGAGCTTCTCGGCGAGGCCGGACTCCGCACGGACGGAAAGAGCGTCGTATACGACGGACGTACCGGCGAGGCGTTCGACAACCCGATCACCGTCGGCTACGTTTACTTCTTAAAGCTCCACCACCTCGTTGACGATAAGATCCACGCCCGTTCCACCGGACCGTACAGCCTCGTAACTCAGCAGCCGCTCGGCGGCAAGGCTCAGTTCGGCGGTCAGAGATTCGGAGAAATGGAAGTCTGGGCCCTCGAAGCTTACGGCGCTGCCTACACGCTTCAGGAGATACTGACCGTCAAGTCCGACGACGTTACCGGCCGTGTAAGAACTTACGAGGCCATCGTCAAGGGACACAATATACCGAAGCCGGGCGTTCCCGAGTCCTTCAAGGTTCTCGTTAAGGAGCTCCAGTCTCTCTGCCTTGATATCAAGGTTCTCGATAAGAACGGAGAGGTTATAGAGCTGCACGACGATGAGGACGATGAATACGCCGGCGGCTTCAGAAGCGTTGAGAACGAGAATTATTCTTCTGACGACCGCGAGTTCCACTCCGCGGGATATTCAACCGGCGACGGCGAGGATATCATGAGCGGAAATTACGGATCCGAGGCGTCAGATGATGATGACGAGTTTGATCCCGATTTTGAAGATTTTGGTGATTCGTCCGATGATTTCTACGCAAAGGAGGAGGAATAACAGATGAGTTATACACCGTTTGACGCCATTCAGATTGGCATCGCTTCTCCGGAGATGATTAGAGAGTGGTCCTTCGGCGAGGTCAAAAAGCCGGAGACCATAAACTACCGCACCCTTAAGCCCGAGCGCGACGGTCTTTTCTGCGAAAGGATCTTCGGGCCGACGAAGGACTGGGAGTGCCACTGCGGCAAGTATAAGAAGATCCGTTTCAAGGGAAAGGTTTGCGAGCGCTGCGGAGTTGAGGTCACCCGCTCCAAGGTACGCCGCGAGCGTATGGGTCATATCGACCTTGCCGTTCCCGTATCCCACATCTGGTACTTCAAGGGGATCCCGTCCCGTATGGGCCTCATCCTCGATCTCACGCCCCGTATTCTCGAGAAGGTGCTCTATTTCGCCAACTATATCGTGACCGATCCCGGCGATACGCCCCTTCAGAAGAACCAGCTTCTCACCGAGAAGGAATACCGCGATATGCGCGAGAAGTACGAGGACGACTTCGACGCCGGAATGGGCGCCGAGGCTATCAAGAAGCTTCTCCACGAGATCGACTGCGAAAAGCTCTCCCATGAGCTTCGCGATGAGCTGAAGAGCGCCTCCGGCCAGAAAAAGGCCAAGATAGTCAAGAGACTTGAGGTTGTCGAGAGCTTCTATAAGAGCGGCAACAAGCCCGAGTGGATGATCATCGACGTCCTTCCTGTCATCCCGCCCGAGATCCGCCCGATGGTACAGCTCGACGGCGGACGTTTTGCGACCTCCGATCTAAACGATCTCTACAGAAGAGTTATAAACAGAAACAACCGCCTCAAGAGGCTGCTTGAGCTCCACGCTCCCGATATTATAGTCAGGAACGAGAAGCGTATGCTCCAGGAGGCTGTCGACGCCCTGATGGATAACGGCAGAAGGGGAAGAGCAGTCACCGGAGCCAACTCCCGCGCTCTCAAGTCCCTCTCCGATATGCTCAAGGGCAAGCAGGGCCGCTTCCGTCAGAACCTTCTCGGAAAGCGCGTCGACTATTCCGGCCGTTCCGTTATCGTCGTCGGACCCGACCTCAAGCTGTTCCAGTGCGGCGTACCGAAGGAGATGGCAATCGAGCTCTTCCGCCCCTTCGTTATGAAAAAGCTCGTTGAAGACGGAGTTGCGAACAACATCAAGTCCGCGAAGAAAAAGGTCGATAAGGGCGCTGCCGAGGTATGGGACGCTCTTGACGTAGTCATCAAGGAGCACCCCGTTCTCCTCAACCGCGCGCCTACGCTTCACAGGCTCGGTATCCAGGCCTTTGAGCCCATCCTTGTTGAGGGCCGCGCTCTCAGGCTCCACCCGCTGGTCTGCACCGCGTTTAACGCAGACTTCGACGGAGACCAGATGGCTATCCACGTTCCGCTTTCCGCCGAGGCTCAGGCTGAGGCGAGAATCCTGATGCTCTCAGCCAACAACCTCCTGCATCCGCGTGACGGCCTGCCTGTAACCATACCCACTCAGGATATGATTCTGGGCTCCTACTACCTCACCTTTGTGAGAGAGGAGCAGGGCACCGGCAAGTCCTTCAGAAACGTGGAAGAGGCTCTTATGGCCTATCAGGTCGGCGACGTCGGAATGCACTCTCCGATCAAGGTCCGTATGTTCCGCGAGGTTGACGGCGTCACCCGCTCCGGCATTATCGAGACCACCGTCGGCCGCATCATCTTCAATAACCCGATCCCCCAGGACCTCGGTTTCGTTGACAGAACGGATCCCGAGCACGAGTTCGACCTTGAGATCAGCTACAGGGTCGGCAAGAAGCAGCTCGGCCCGATCATCGACCGCTGCATTGAGAAGCACGGCTTCGCCGTAAGCGTCGAGATGCTCGACAATATCAAGGCTCAGGGCTATAAGTACTCAACGATAAGCGGCATAACGATCAACGTTACCGATATGACCGTGCCTGAGGAGAAGAAGAGACTCATCAGCGAGACCGAGAAGCTCGTCGTTGAGATCGAGACCAAGTACCGCCGCGGCTTTATTACGAATGACGAGCGCTACCGCAACGTCGTTCAGGCGTGGGAGAAGACGACTAAGGACGTTACCTCCGCCCTTGAGAGCTGCCTCGACGAGTTCAACCCGATCTTTATGATGGCAAACTCCGGAGCCCGTGGCTCCATGGCTCAGATCCGTCAGCTTTCCGGTATGCGCGGACTTATGGCGAATACCGCCGGTAAGACGATCGAGATCCCGGTAAAGAGTAACTTCCGCGAGGGTCTTTCGGTTCTCGAGTACTTCACCTCCGCCCGCGGCGCCCGCAAGGGTCTTGCCGATACCGCTCTTCGTACCGCCGACTCCGGATACCTGACCCGCCGAATGGTCGACGTTTCTCAGGACGTTATAATCCGCGAGCACGACTGCGGCACGACGGACGGCATCTGGGCTACCGAAAAGCTTGAAAACGGTCAGGTAGTCGAGTCCTTTAAGGACGCGATCCACGGCCGCTATCCCACCGAGGATATACTGGATCCCGCCACCGGAGAGCTTCTGTTCTCCAAGGACGAGATGCTGACTCACTCTTCCGCTTCCGTACTCACCGAGCATGGTATAAACTCCGTCAAGGTCCGCAGCGTTCTGACCTGCGAGGCGAGAAGCGGCGTCTGCGCCAGGTGCTACGGTATGAACCTCGCGACCGGCGTGACCGTAAACGAGGGCGAGGCTGTCGGAGTTATCGCCGCCCAGTCCATCGGTGAGCCGGGCACTCAGCTTACGATGCGTACCTTCCACACCGGCGGCGTCGCCGGAGGCGAGGCGGGCGTCGAGATCACCCAGGGTCTTCCGAGAGTTGAGGAGCTTTTCGAGGCGAGGAAGCCGAAGAGAGCAGCTACTATCGCTGAGATCTCCGGTATCGCGTCCCTCGAGGAGGCGCATAAGGGCGCAATGGTCAACATCACCATCACGAATCCTGCCGACGGCGACGTAAGGATCTACTCCGTCGCTCACAACTCCGGCATCAGGGTAAAGAACGACGATATAGTCAAGAAGGGCGATATCCTCACCGGAGGCGCTCTCAATCCCCACGATCTTCTCAGGATATCCGGAAGAGACGCTCTTCAGGATTACCTTATCGGCGAAGTCAAGAGAGTTTACCGCCAGCAGGGTATCGATATAAGCGATAAGCACATCGAGGTCATCGTTCGCCAGATGATGCGCAAGGTGAGAATAGAAGACGCAGGAGATACCGAGCTTCTTTCCGGCTCCGTTGCCGACGTTATCGAGCTGCGCGACGCTGTCGACAAGCTCCGCGCGAGAGAGGACGCGGGCGAGACCGGTCTTACCTATCCCGAGTACACGCACATCCTTATGGGAATCACGAAGGCGTCCCTCGCCACCGATTCCTGGATGAGCGCGGCGTCCTTCCAGGAGACCACCAAGGTGCTCACTGAGGCCGCGACCAAGGGCAAGATAGACAGGCTTATCGGACTTAAAGAGAACGTTATCATCGGTAAGCTCATCCCCGCAGGCTCCGGACTTGATATCTATCACCCGGACGACGAGGAGGATTACAAGGTTGCCGCAAAGATAGCTGAGGAAGCCGAGGAGCCCATTGATGAGGAACCGGAGGTTGATCTTTCGGCCCTTCTCGGCGCCGGAAACGCGCTTTGATACCGCTAAAATAAGTAAGGCCCGCCCCGCTTTAAAAACGGGGCGGGTTTTCCCATAATGACGGAAAAAGAAAGGCGATTATTCTCTATTTTGTACCTAAAAATGGATTTTTCTTATTGACGAATCTGCTTTCTTATGTTAATATAACTAACTGTGTGAATGCGTAATGGGATTATTGCGCCCTCACGCGGTCAATTTTCAGGAAAGGAGGAAAACAATGCCGACAATTAACCAGCTCGTTAAGCAGGGAAGAAAGTCCGCGGCCTACAAGTCCACTTCACCGGCTATGCAGAAGGGCCTCAACACTCTTAAGAACGTTGAAACCAACCTCTCCAGCCCCCAGAAGCGCGGCGTTTGCACCGCAGTCCGTACCTCAACCCCCAAGAAGCCGAACTCCGCTCTTCGTAAGATCGCCCGTGTTCGCCTTACCAACGGCTATGAGGTCACCGCTTATATTCCCGGCGTCGGTCACAATCTGCAGGAGCACTCGGTAGTGCTTATCCGCGGCGGTCGTGTAAAGGATCTCCCTGGTGTGCGTTACCACATCATCCGCGGCACCCTCGATACTCAGGGCGTCAACGGTCGTATGCAGGCTCGCTCCAAGTATGGCGCGAAGAGACCGAAGGCAGGCAAAGGCGCTGCCAAGAAATAAGATCTAAAACCAACAGTTGCCCTGTTGTTTCATATATAATATATGACCTCAGGGCGCAGCGAAGCGTGAGAGACCGCTTCGAGTACCTTTGAAATCATTTTATAATGAAGGAGGGAAGAATAGTGCCCAGAAGAGGTAACGTTCCCAAGAGAGAAATTCTGCCGGATCCCGTATATAATTCTGTGCTTGTGACCAAGCTTGTTAACAGCATTATGCTGGACGGCAAAAAGGGCGTGGCTCAGAAGGTCGTTTACGGCGCTTTTGATATCATAAGCGAGAAGACCGGCAAAGAGCCGCTCGAGGTTTTCCAGCAGGCTATGGAAAACATTATGCCCAGCCTTGAGGTCAAGGCCCGCCGTGTCGGCGGCGCCACCTATCAGGTCCCTATCGAGGTCCGTCCCGCAAGGCGTCAGACCCTCGGACTCAGATGGCTCACCAATTATTCAAGAGCCCGCGGCGAGAAGACTATGAAAGAGCGTCTCGCAGGCGAGATCATGGACGCGGCTAACAACACCGGCTCCTCTGTCAAGAAGCGCGAGGATACCCATAAGATGGCCGACTCCAATAAGGCATTCGCTCACTTCAGGTGGTAATTTCCGCCTTTCGCGAACAATGCCAAGGGGTGTGCTGCCCCGTAAACAGGAGATTGGAATTATATGGCAAGACAATATTCACTTGAAAACACGAGAAATATCGGCATCATGGCGCACATTGATGCCGGAAAGACCACGACTACCGAGCGTATCCTTTTTTATACCGGTATAAACCATAAGCTCGGCGAGACCCACGAGGGCAACGCCACTATGGACTGGATGGAGCAGGAGCAGGAGAGGGGAATAACGATCACCTCCGCCGCCACCACCTGTTTCTGGAAGGGAAACCGTATAAACATCATTGATACCCCGGGCCACGTGGACTTCACCGTTGAGGTCGAGCGTTCGCTCCGCGTGCTCGACGGATCTGTGACCGTTATGTGCGCAAAGGGCGGAGTCGAGCCCCAGTCCGAGACCGTATGGCGTCAGGCGGACCACTATCAGGTCCCCCGTATGATCTACGTCAACAAGATGGACATTATGGGCGCAGACTTCTACAATGTTATTGATATGATCCACGACCGCCTTAAGGCGAACGCCGTTCCCATCCAGCTGCCCATCGGAAAAGAGGCTGATTTCCGCGGCATCATCGACCTTATCGAGATGAACGCTGATATCTACTACGATGAGCTCGGTCAGGATATGCGCGTTGAAGAGATACCCGAGGATATGCGCGACCTCGCTGAGGAGTACCGCTCAAATCTTCTCGAGGCCGTCTCCGACTTCGACGATCAGATCATGGAGGATTACCTCGAGGGTAAGCCCGTTTCCTCGGACGCTATCAAGGTAGCGATCCGCAAGGCGACCATCGCGAACAAGATGGTCCCCGTGGTATGCGGCACCTCTTACAGGAACAAGGGCGTTCAGAAGCTGCTCGACGCTATCGTAGACTTTATGCCGGCTCCTACCGACGTTCCCGCTATCAAGGGCGTCAATCCCCGCACAGGGGAAGAGGAGGACCGCCTGTCTGACGATAACGCGCCGTTCTCCGCTCTTGCGTTCAAGATAATGACCGATCCCTACGTCGGCCGTCTCAGCTTTATCCGCGTTTATTCCGGCACGGCTGAGGCCGGTTCAACGGTGATCAACTCCACTAAGGGCCAGCGCGAGAGGCTTGGAAGACTGCTTCAGATGCACGCGAATCATCGCGAGGACATCCCGATTGTCTATTCCGGTGATATCGCCGCCTGCGTCGGACTTAAGAACACCACCACCGGCGACACCCTCTGCGACGATAAGGCTCAGATCGTGCTTGAGTCCATGGAGTTCCCCGACCCCGTTATCAGGGTCGCTATCGAGCCCAAGACCAAGGCCGGTCAGGAGAAGATGGCCATCGGCCTTCAGAAGCTCGCCGAGGAGGATCCCACGTTCAAGACCTACACCGATGAGGAGACTGGTCAGACCATTATCGCCGGAATGGGCGAGCTCCATCTGGAGATAATAGTGGACAGGCTTCTCCGCGAGTTCAAGGTCGAGGCGAACGTAGGCAAACCCCAGGTCTCTTATAAGGAGACCATCAAGGGCAAGGCGGACGTTGATTGCAAGTACGCCCGTCAGTCCGGAGGTAAGGGACAGTACGGTCACGTCAAGATCAGGGTCGAGCCCAACGAGTCCGGCAAGGGTTACGAGTTTATCAACTCCATCACCGGCGGCGCGATCCCCAAGGAATATATTCCCGCAGTTGACGCCGGTATCCAGGGCGCGATGCAGGCCGGAGTTCTTGCCGGATATCCCGTGGTCGACGTCAAGGTCGAGCTCTACGACGGATCCTTCCACGAGGTCGACTCCTCTGAAATGGCGTTCAAGATCGCAGGCTCCATGGCGTTTAAGGACGCTATGTCCAAGGCCGATCCCACCATACTTGAGCCTATTATGAAGGTTGTCGTTACTGCTCCCGAGCAGTATATGGGCGACGTTATCGGCGATCTCAACTCCCGCCGCGGACAGGTGAACAACACTGACATCCGCAACGGCGCCGTTCAGGTTGAGGCCTCCGTCCCGCT
Organism: uncultured Eubacteriales bacterium; assembly: GCA_900317385.1. Lineage (GTDB taxonomy): Bacteria > Bacillota > Clostridia > Oscillospirales > Oscillospiraceae > RUG626. Next base: position 1,560 of record ONGN01000006.1, on the reverse strand, counting down.
CAGCACGATGTTCGGTTATTCTACCGACCTTCGCAGCAAGACTCAGGGCCGCGCCAACTATTCTATGGAGCCCAGCCACTTTACCGAGCTTCCGAAGAATATCAGAGAAGAGATTATGAAGTCCCGCGGCGCAAAATAATTGTTGCAAATTGCCGCGTGATAGTATAAAATCAACTTGTAAAATCTTTTAAAGCTATTTATTATTTTAAGGAGGAAAAATCCGAAATGGCTAAAGCAAAATTTGAGAGAACCAAACCCCATGTTAACATCGGAACCATCGGCCACATCGACCACGGCAAGACCACCCTTACCGCCGCTATCACCAAGGTTCTGAATATGGCAGACGCCAGCGCCGCTTCCTACACCGCTTACGATCAGATCGATAAGGCTCCTGAGGAGCGCGCTCGTGGTATCACGATCAACACCGCTCACGTTGAGTATCAGACCGCTGCCCGTCACTATGCCCACGTTGACTGCCCGGGCCACGCCGACTATATCAAGAACATGATCACCGGCGCTGCTCAGATGGATGGCGCTATCCTCGTTATCGCCGCTTCCGACGGTCCTATGGCTCAGACCCGCGAGCACCTTCTTCTTGCCCGCCAGGTTAACGTTCCTTACGTCGTTGTCTTCCTTAACAAGGTTGACCAGGTCGACGATCCCGAGCTCCTCGAGCTCGTTGAGATGGAAGTCCGCGAGCTTCTCGACAAGTATGACTTCCCCGGCGACGACACCCCCATCATCAAGGGCTCCGCTCTCGGTGTTCTCGAGTCCAACTCCACCGATCCCCACGCTCCTGAATATCAGTGCATCTGGGATCTTATGAACGCTGTCGACGAGTATATCAAGACCCCCGACCGCAAGCAGGATATGCCCTTCCTTATGCCTGTTGAGGACGTCTTCACCATCACCGGACGCGGCACCGTCGCCACTGGTAGAGTTGAGCGCGGCGTTGTTAAGATGAACGATAAGGTCCAGATTGTTGGCCTTATGGACGAGCCCCGTGAGACCACCGTTACCGGTATCGAGATGTTCCGCAAGCTCCTCGACTATGCAGAGGCCGGCGACAACATCGGCACCCTTCTCCGTGGTATCGCCAAGAACGAGGTCGAGCGCGGCCAGGTTCTTGCTAAGCCCGGTTCCATTCATCCCCACACCAAGTTCCATGGCCAGGTCTACGTCCTTTCCAAGGATGAGGGCGGCCGTCACACCCCGTTCTTCAACAACTACAGACCTCAGTTCTATTTCCGTACCACCGACGTTACCGGCGTCATCACCCTCCCCGAGGGCGTTGAGATGTGCATGCCCGGCGATAACGTTGAGATGGACGTTGAGCTGATCACCCCGATCGCCATCGAGCCCGGCCTCCGCTTCGCTATCCGCGAGGGCGGCCGTACCGTCGGTTCCGGCGTCGTTACCGCTGTTAACGAGTAATTCTCAAAACCATAAAAGAGAGTCGGCTTTTGCCGGCTCTCTTTTTTTGCGCCCAATCCCCATTATTTCATAAGAAAAAGCTGGAAATTCAAGATGAAGTGTGGTATTATTTATCCGTATAACTAT
>ONGN01000047.1 GCA_900317385.1 uncultured Eubacteriales bacterium | reverse complement strand
ATCGCTCAGCCTGTTTCGATGGCGTTTCGTCACTTCGGAAACATAATGGGCGGCGGAGTTCTGATGAGCCTTTTATATTCAGCTCTCGCCTCAGTCTCTGTGATCGTGATCGGACTTATCAAGTCAAACGGGATCGTCTGCGCCGCCGCCGTGATCCTTATCGGCGCCGGTCTCATTATCTGGGGCGTGAAGAAAAAGAAGGCCGTTCGCGGTGCCCTCGGCGGGATATTCGTCCTTCTCGGCATAGTCTCCATCCTCGAGTCTCTCGGCGCGTTCTCCGGAGTCCCGGTGCTGACCCTTGGCGTTCCGGGCGTTTTGAGCCTCTATTTCGATATCTTCTCCGGCCTCGTTCAGGCGCTGGTCTTCAGCCTCCTGACGATGGTCTACGTCAGCAACGCCTGTCCACCCCCGGAAGAGGGCTGAATTAGTTAAGAAATATTTTATATAATCATTATTTCAGGAGGAATCAACAATGGAATCTGCAATCATAAGAGCCGCATGCGCTCTCGGCGCCGGACTTTGCATGGGTTTAGGGGCTATCGGCCCCGCTATCGGAGAGGGCAACGCCGTCGGCAAAGCTCTTGAGGGTATGGCACGCCAGCCCGAGTCTGCCGGAGATCTCCGCACGAATATGATCCTCGGCTGCGCCATCACCGAGTCCACCGGTATTTATTCACTGATCGTCGCCCTTCTTCTGCTCTTCCTGTTCAAGTAATAATCAGTAAAGCCATAGGAAAGGAGCCTGCGTAATGACAGGTTTTGAAAGCATAGTCGGTGTTGATCCCTGGACCGCGCTTTTTACCTTCCTCAATATGCTTATCACCTTTGCCATACTCGGAAAGTTCCTTTTTAAGCCGGTCAAGAAAATGATCGATGAGAGGCAGAAGGAGATAGACGATACCTATGCCGGGGCGGACGCCGCGAAGAAGGCGGCCGAGGAGCTTAAGGCTGAATACGAGTCCAAGCTCGAGGACGCCAAGAGCGAGCGCGACGAGATCGTGCATCAGGCCGTCATCCGCGCCCAGAAGAGGGAAGAGGAGATCCTTGCGGAAGCCAGAGACAGCGCCAACGCCATAAGGGAAAAGGCGCACGCCGATATAGAGCAGGAGAAGAAGAAAGCGCTCAACGAGGTCAAAAACGAGATCTCGTCGATCTCCATCGGCATAGCGGAGAAGGTCTGCGAGAAGGAGATAGATGAGGATAAGCATAAGGAGCTCGTGCTCGACTTCATCAGCAAAATAGGTGAGGCGTCATGACCGAGCTTCACAGAGCATACGGCGGCGCGCTCTACGAGCTGAGCCGCGATGAGGGGATAGAGCGCGAAATGCTCGCTGAGCTCGGCGCCGTTTCCTCGATAATCAGGGAAAACCCGGATTTTGTTAAGCTTATGAACCTTGCGTCCGTACCCGAAGAGGAGAGACTGAAAAGCCTCGACGTCTGTTTTCGTGGAAGAGTACAGCCATATCTTCTGAACTTCCTCAAGCTGATAGCCGAGAGGGGCAGCTTCGGCGAGCTCCCCGGCTGCCTTGCGGCCTTTGAGGAAAGGTATAACGCGGATAACGGCATCGTATCCGCCGAGGCTGTGAGCGCGAGACCGCTTTCCGAGAAGGAGACCGACCTGATAAAGGAAAAGCTCGAAAAGCTCTCCGGAAAAAAGGTCGTTCTCACCAAGAGAGAGGACCCGACCCTTTTGGGAGGCGTTCTTCTCACGATGGAGGGCAGGCAGTACGACGGAAGCGTCCGGAGAAGACTTGAGGAGATAGAAAAATCGCTTTCAGATTCAGTTCTGTGATCAATAATTAAGAGAGCCGGTATAATATGGAACTTAAACCTGAAGAAATAACGAAGCTTATAAAAGCTCAGATCAAATACTACGAGCCGAAGATAGAGGAGACCGAGACTGGTACCGTTATCCTCGTGGGAGACGGTATCGCGAGAGCCACGGGGCTAACGAACTGCCTTATGAACGAGCTCATCGAGTTTCCGAACGGGGAGATGGGCATGGCCCAGAACCTCGAGGAGAACACAGTCTCCATCGTTATCCTCGGCCGCGACGAGGGCATCAGAGAGGGAGATACCGTAAAGCGCACGGGCAAGGTCGTCTCCGTGCCGGTGGGCGAAAAGTTCATCGGCAGGGTCGTAAACGCCCTTGGCGCTCCTATTGACGGAAAGGGCGAGATCGACGCGGTTGAGTATCGCCCGATCGAATCCCCCGCGCCCGGAATAATAGAGAGAAAGAGCGTGTCCGTTCCGCTGCAGACCGGTATCAAGGCGATCGACTCCATGATACCGATAGGACGCGGCCAGCGCGAGCTTATAATCGGCGACAGGCAGACCGGAAAGAGCACTATCGCCATTGACACGATCATCAATCAGAAGAATGAGAACGTGATCTGCATCTACGTTGCCATCGGGCAGAAGCGCTCCACGGTTGCTCAGGTTGTTACCACCCTTCAGGCCGCCGGAGCCATGGACTACACCATTGTAGTTTCCGCCTCGGCGTCCGAGCTTGCCCCAATGCAGTACATCGCGCCCTATTCGGGCTGCACCATGGGCGAGTATTTTATGGACCAGGGCAAGGACGTGCTCGTGATCTACGACGACCTCAGCAAGCACGCCGTGGCGTACAGAGCGATCTCACTTCTTATAAGAAGGCCGCCCGGCCGCGAGGCATATCCCGGAGACGTGTTCTATCTCCACTCCAGACTGCTTGAGAGAGCGGCGAGAATGGCGCCGGAGTACGGCGGAGGCTCGCTTACCGCTCTTCCGATAATCGAGACCCAGGCGGGAGACGTTTCCGCTTACATCCCGACGAACGTTATTTCGATAACCGACGGCCAGATATTCCTTGAGACTGAGCTTTTCCACGCGGGCATTATGCCTGCCGTTAACCCCGGCATCTCGGTTTCCCGTGTCGGCGGAAACGCGCAGATCAAGGCGATGAAGAAGGTCGCCGGTACGCTGAAGCTCGTCTATTCACAGTACCGCGAGCTTCAGAGCTTCGCTCAGTTCGGCTCCGACCTTGATAAGGATACTAAGGACAGGCTCAGCCACGGCGAGCGCATAGTTGAGGTGCTCAAGCAGAAGAACGGGGCGACGATCCCCGTCGAAAAGCAGGTCTGCCTGTTCTACGCCGCCACGAACGGATATTTGAAGAACGTCGCAGTCGAGGACGTCTCCGATTACGAGAGAGAGCTTTACGAGTATATCGACAAGTCGGAATACGAGCTTGCGGCCGAGATAAAATCGACCGGAGTTATGAAGCCGGAGACAGAGGAAAAGCTCAAGTCCGCGCTTTCAAAGTTTACCGAAAAATTCACCGAGGCAAGATCAAGATAAGGAAGTGACGTAAATGGCCGGAGTATCTATGAAGGATATAAAGCTTCGCATCCGCAGCATGGAATCGACGAAGCATATAACGAAGGCCATGGAGATGGTCGCCGCGTCAAAGCTCAGACGGGCAGAGGAGAGCGCGAAGAGAACGAGACCGTACTTCCAGCTTATGTACGATACGGCGGGAGACATCGCCGCCCAGGATTCCGAGTTTTCATCGCCCTACATCCTTCCGCGCGAGGTCAAGAGAAAGCTTTACGTTATCATCGCGGGAGACAGGGGACTTGCCGGAGGCTACAACCATAACGTGCTCAAGCTTTTTGAGGAGGACAGGGGAGATGACCCCGTGACCGTTCTCCCCATCGGCAAAAAGGCGCTTGAAACGATGGCGGCGCATAACGAGAATATCTGGTCAGACTCATATCCCCTTGCGGCGGAGCTCTCTATTTCCGACAGCTTTACGATGGCGAAGGGTATATGCTCCGCATTTCTGAAAGGGGAGTTTGACGAGGTGAGCCTCGTCTACACGAGCTTTGAATCTATGCTCACCCAGACCCCGAAGCTTATAAAGCTTCTGCCGCTCGACAGAGATATCGGAAAGAGCCGCAAAAAAGACTCCGCCTCGGTAACGATCTACGAGCCGGACGGAGAGACGGTATTCAACAGGATCATACCCGAATATCTCGGCGGCGTCGTGTTCGGCGCTCTCTGCGAGTCCGAGGCTTCGGAGCAGGCCGCGAGGCGCAACGCCATGGACTCCGCCACGAAGAACGCGGAGGAGATGATAGAGGACCTCAGCCTTAAGTACAACCGCGCGAGACAGGGCGCGATAACCCAGGAGATCACGGAGATCGTCGCCGGAGCCGGCGCGTGACGAATCATCCTTCTGTAAGGAGTTTTGCTTATGAACACAGGAAAGGTAATCGAGATTCTCGGCCCCGTCCTTGATATAAGATTCAAGGATGGCGAGCTCCCCAACCTTCTAAACGCCGTTGAGGTCAGGGGAGACAATAAGAACCTTATTTGCGAGGTTATGCAGCATATCGGCGACAACGTGGCTCGCTGCATCGCTATGGGCTCTACCGACGGGCTCCGCCGCGGACTTGACGCCGTGGATACGGGCAGCCCTATAACCGTGCCTGTCGGCGAAGAGTGCCTTGGCAGGGTATTCAATCTGCTCGGCGAGCCGGTCGACAATATGCCCGCCCCTGAGGCAAAGGAGCGCTGGCCTATCCACCGCCCCGCCCCGGCCTACGATGAGCAGGAGACAGCGACCGAGATCTTTGAGACGGGCATCAAGGTCGTCGACCTCATCTGCCCCTATGCCAAGGGCGGCAAGATCGGCCTTTTCGGAGGAGCGGGAGTCGGCAAAACGGTGCTTATTATGGAACTTATCCATAACATAGCCACTCAGCACGGCGGCCTCTCGGTATTCACCGGAGTCGGCGAGCGTACCCGCGAGGGTAACGACCTTTACTATGAAATGAAGGAGTCGGGAGTCATCTCCAAGACCGCCCTTGTCTACGGACAGATGAACGAGCCTCCCGGAGCGCGTATGCGCGTCGGACTCTCCGGCCTTACCATGGCGGAGTATTTCCGCGACGTTAAGAATCAGGACGTGCTTCTCTTTATCGACAATATATTCCGCTTCACTCAGGCGGGCTCCGAGGTCTCGGCTCTGCTCGGGCGTATGCCTTCAGCCGTCGGATATCAGCCCACCCTCGCCACCGAGATGGGCGCTCTTCAGGAGCGCATAACCTCCACGAAGAAGGGCTCGATAACCTCCGTCCAGGCCGTTTACGTTCCGGCAGACGACCTTACCGACCCCGCGCCGGCTACCACCTTCGCACACCTTGACGCGACGACGGTGCTTGACCGCTCTATAGCGTCGCTCGGCATCTATCCCGCCGTCGACCCCCTCGGCTCAACGAGCCGCATCCTCTCGCCGGAGATCGTCGGAGCTGAGCATTACGAGGTCGCCCGCAAGGTGCAGGAGATGCTTCAGAGGTATAAGGAGCTTCAGGACATCATAGCCATTATGGGTATGGACGAGCTGAGCGAGGAGGATAAGCTCGTCGTAGCGAGAGCGAGAAAGATCCAGCGATTCCTCTCTCAGCCCTTCTCCGTCGCGGAGCAGTTTACCGGAATGGAGGGCAAATACGTGCCCCTCAGCGAGACCGTCCGCGGCTTTAAGGAGATAATCGAGGGCCGCCACGACGACCTTCCGGAATCCGCCTTCCTCTTCGTCGGCAGTATCGACGAGGCTGTCGAGAAGGCAAAGAGGGCTCAGTAATGGCTAATACCTTCAAGCTCAGGATAGCCACGCTCGACGGTCAGATATTCGACGGGGAGGCTGAAAAGCTCCTCGTTCGGACGATAGACGGGGACGTGTGCATCCTGCCGGGACATATAAGTTACGTTACCGCCCTCGGAATGGGCGAGGCAAGGGTATACGTTAACGGGGAAATAAAGCGCGCCGCCTGCATCGGTGGACTGCTCACGGTATCGAAGGACGAGGTGAGACTCGTTCCGACGACCTTTGAGTGGGCGGAGAATATCGACCTTGAGAGAGCGGAGCGCGCTCGCGCCGCCGCGGAGCAGGCGCTCAAGGAAAGGGCAGACCGCTCAAACTACGAGATAACCGCCGCAGAGGCAAGGCTCAAAAGAGCTCTCGTTCGTTCGAGCGTTGCTAAATATTTATAAAAAATCAGGGAGGCTTAAAAATGGAAGATTACTTATCTAAACTGTTGTTTTCCGTAACTGAATACGGCGCGAAGCTCGTTATTGCCGTCGTGGTCTTCTTCGTGGGCAAGTTCCTTATCAACAAGCTCACAAAGCGGATCGAAGCAGGAAAGGCCATTCAGAAGATTGACGGAACTGCCCGCACCGCTATGGTCAGCTTTATCCGCATTGCTCTTTTCGTGGTTCTTCTCGTTATCGTCGTCAGCATTATGGGCATACCGATGGCCAGCATAATCGCCCTTCTCGCCTCCGCCGGAGTTACGATCGGTCTTGCTCTCCAGGGCGCACTCTCCAATCTCGCGGGCGGCATTATGATCCTCGTGTTCAAGCCCTTCAAGGTAGATGATTACGTTGAGGCGAACGGAGTTCAGGGCGTCGTCACCGATATTACACTCTTCTATACGAAGATGCTCACCCTTGACAATAAGCGCATCACCGTTCCGAACGGAACTCTTATGAACGCGAACGTCATCGACTATACCGCCGAGGATATCCGCCGCGTCGACCTCACCTTCCTCACCGCGAAGAGCGAGGCGCCGGAGAAGGTCCAGAACATTATGCTTCAGGCTATGGCGTCCATCGAAAAGGTGCCCTCCGATCCCGAGCCCTTTGCGAGAGTTTCCGGCGGCACTGCGGAGTCTATGGAGTTCACCGCCAGAGGCTGGTGCAAGACCGCGGATTATTGGGACGTTTACTTTGATATGACCCAGAAGATAGTCGAGGCTCTTGGCGCTGCCGGCATCGAGGCCCCCGTCGTCAGGATCGCTGAGATCAAGAAATAATAAGTTTTGACAAGAATAACGGCGCGGCCCTTGCGACTGCGCCGTTTTTCATCATTTAACGGAGCGTTCGGGGAGGAAGCTATGAGCTATCTTGAAGACTACTACAACGGCTACGATGAGGAGGGGCGCCTGCTTTCCCGCCACGGGCAGGTGGAGTATCTGACAACGATGAAGTATATCCGCGAGCGCCTTGCGGAAACGCCGGATCCAAAAATAATAGAGGTCGGAGCCGGAACGGGGCGCTACAGCGTTACGCTTGCAAAAGAGGGCGTAAACGTGACTGCCGTGGAGCTTATTCAGCACAACCTTGAAATACTTAAATCCAAGCTGGACGGCTCTGAGCCGATCACCGCCATACAGGGGAACGCGCTCGACCTGTCTGCTTTCCCGGATTCTTCGTTTGATATTACTTTGCTCTTAGGCCCGATGTATCACTTGTACACGCGTGAGGAGAAGCTGCAGGCGCTCTCCGAGGCCGTTCGTGTTACGAAGCCCGGCGGATATATACTTGTCGCTTACTGTATGAATGAGCCGACGGTCGTGCAGTTCGTGTTCGGGCAAAACCACCTTCGCGAGGTAACGGAGCTCAATATGCTCACAAAGGACTGGCACTGCATCAGCGAGCCGAAAGACCTCTTTGAGCTCGTGCGAACGGAGGACATAGCTTCTCTGGACGCGGAGCTTCCGGTAGAGAGAGTGAAACTCGTCGCCACTGACGGAGCGACAAATTATATGCGGCAGTATATAGATTCGACCGACGATGAGACGTTTGAAAAATGGCTCGATTTCCACTTTACGATTTGCGAGCGCCAGGATCTGATCGGAGCCTCGCACCATACGCTGGATATTCTCAGAAAGAAATGAAAACCAAGCCGGTGCTCAAAAGCATCGGCTTTTTGTTATCTTTGTATATTGATATTTATCGGAAGATATGCTAAAATCTTCTATTAGTGAATACTATATCTTGATTACGCTTTATTTGGAGTGATTATCAAATGGGCAAGTATTTCGGAACTGACGGCTTCAGAGGCGAGGCAAACGTCGCTCTGACCGTTGAACACGCGTTTAAGATCGGCCGCTTTTTGGGCTGGTATTTCGGCAGAGATCACAAGGCAACCGTAGTTATCGGCAAGGATACGAGGCGCTCGAGCTATATGTTCGAGGCTGCCCTTACGGCGGGCCTCACAGCGTCGGGAGCCGACGCGTATCTTCTCCACGTCACCACGACGCCGAGCGTATCCTACGTTACGAGGACGGAGGACTTCGACTGCGGCATAATGATCTCCGCAAGTCACAACAAGTTTTACGATAACGGCATAAAGCTTTTAAACGGAGCAGGCGAGAAGATGGAGGAAAGCCTTCTCGCAAAGATCGAGGCCTACCTCGACGGAAACTTCGGAGACCTGCCTTACGCCACCCGCGATAAGATCGGCTGCACCGTTGACTACGTCGCCGGGCGCAACAGATATATGGGTTATCTCATAAGCCTCGCCACTCACTCATACAAGGGCAAGCGCATCGGCCTTGACTGCGCCAACGGCTCTACCTGGATGCTTGCCAAGAGCGTTTTCGACGCACTCGGAGCTGATACCTACGTTATCGGCAATACTCCGAATGGCCTCAATATCAACGACAACTGCGGCTCAACGCATATCGAGCGGCTGCAGAAATTCGTCGTCGGCAACGACCTCGACGTCGGCTTTGCCTTCGACGGGGACGCCGACCGCTGCCTTGCGGTTGACGAGAAGGGCAACGTGATAAACGGCGACCTTATCCTCTACATATACGGCCGCTATAAGAAGGAGAAGGGAACGCTGAACGGCAGCAAGATCGTGACTACCGTGATGTCGAACATCGGGCTATACAAGGCGCTCGACGAGATTGGCATTGAGTACGAAAAGACAGCCGTCGGCGATAAATACGTCTGGGAGAATATGAGAGAGAACGGCCACCTTATCGGCGGCGAGCAGTCCGGCCATATCATATTCGCAAAGTACGCCACAACGGGCGACGGACTTTTAACGGCTATAAAGCTTATGCAGGTCATGCTCTCAAAGAAGATGCCGCTCTCGAAGCTCGCCGAACCCGTAACGATCTACCCGCAGGTGCTGAAAAACGTCCGCGTCGACGATAAGGAAGGCACGCTATACGACGATGAGGTGCGCATGACGGTAAAGACCGTTGAGGAAAAGCTCGGAACGAACGGTCGCGTTCTCCTCCGCGCGAGTGGAACTGAGCCCGTCCTCCGCGTAATGGCAGAAGCCCCGACTCACGAGGAATGCGAGGCGGCTGTGGACGAGATAATCGCCGCTATGGAAAGAAGGGGGCATCTTATCAATGTATAAGACTTTGGAGCTCCTTGACCTGGAGAGAACGCTTGCAAAGCCGCTTTTCGAGGGAAAAACCTATCCCTGGGAGGCGCTGGGCGAGATAAAGGACTTCATTCTCAGCCTCGGAGAAAAGCTTCCGGTGGATGAATACGAAAAGAGGGGAGAGGACGTCTGGATCGCGAAGGACGCCAAGGTTTTCCCGTCGGCGTACATCGCCGGCCCCGCTATCATTGGCCACGGCACCGAGGTGAGGCATTGCGCCTTTATCCGCGGCAGCGCTCTTATCGGCGACAACTGCGTTATCGGAAACTCCGTCGAGGTTAAGAACGCGGTTATCTTCGATAACGTCCAGGTACCGCATTATAACTACGTCGGCGATTCCGTTCTCGGCTACCGCAGCCATATGGGCGCGGGCTCCGTTACCTCGAACGTGAAGAGCGACAGAAGCCTTGTCGTCGTCAAAAACGGCGATGAGCTTATCGAGACCGGGCGCAAGAAGTTCGGCGCGATTTTGGGCGATTATGCCGAGATAGGCTGCAACAGCGTATTAAACCCCGGCACTGTCATAGGCCGCCGCAGCAGCGTATATCCCACGAGCTGCGTCAGAGGCGTAGTCCCGGAGGACAGCATTTACAAGAACGACGGCGGCAAGATAGTAAAGAGAAAATAATTAATTTGGAGGAACAGATATGAGCGATAACAAAAGACCGGAGACCATGGAGAGAATAACCACCCCCGAGCTGGCAAACGCCTTTATTGATGAGGAGATCGCAAAGCTCAGGGCTCAGATAGGCGAGGGCAAGGTGCTTTTGGCGCTTTCCGGCGGAGTCGATTCCTCCGTTGTCGCCGCAATGCTTATTAAGGCGGTCGGCAAACAGCTCACCTGCATCCACGTCAACCACGGCCTTATGCGCAAGGGCGAGAGCGAGGAGGTCATCCGCGTATTCGGCGAGGAGCTCGGCGCGAATCTTATTTACGTCGACGCCACCGACCGATTCCTCGATAAGCTCGCCGGCGTCTCCGATCCTGAGACTAAGCGCAAGATAATCGGCGGCGAGTTCATCCGCGTGTTCGAGGAGGAGTCGAAGAAGCTATCCGGCATCGCCTTCCTCGGCCAGGGCACGATCTATCCCGATATCCTTGAGTCCGACGGCATCAAGGCGCACCACAACGTGGGCGGACTTCCCGAGGACGTTGAGTTCGAGCTCGTAGAGCCGCTGAAGTTCCTCTTTAAAGACGAAGTGCGCGTAGTCGGCAAGGCTCTCGGCCTTCCCGATTCTATGGTCTACCGTCAGCCCTTCCCGGGCCCCGGCCTCGGCGTAAGATGCCCCGGCGCTATCACCCGCGACAGGCTGAGCGCGCTCCGCGAGGCTGACGCCATTTTACGCGAGGAGTTCGAGAAGGCGGGCCTTATGGGCAAGGTGTGGCAGTATTTCACCGTAGTTCCCGATTTCAAGTCCACCGGCATAAAGGGCGGCAAGCGCAGCTTTGAGTGGCCCTGCATCATCCGTGCCGTAAATACTAAGGACGCGATGACGGCGACGATAGAGCGAGTAGACTGGGACGTCCTCGAGCGCATAACCGACAGGATAACCCACGAGGTAGACGGCATAAACCGCGTACTCTACGACCTCACCCCGAAGCCCACCGGAACGATCGAATACGAATAATTCGAAAAATTCAAAAAAGCCAGTAATACCAACGGTTTTTCGAATTCGCTCATTTCTTCTGATAAGCTTTTGATAAGATTCCACTACAATGCGATTATTCTGCATTGCAAGTGGTTTGTGAGTAAAGAATAATTTCATTTCTCTCACATGATCCCCATATTAACATTTAAGCCCGTACTGATCGTGAAGCGCCCCCTGTCAAGTAGACAGTGAAAAAAACAAAATCATTTTAGTGAAAAAATCAACCCTGCTCCGCAGCAGGGTTGATTTTTTCACGCGGCGG